>CALBJF010000107.1 GCA_937892665.1 uncultured euryarchaeote
TAAGAACCCAGGGGGATTGTCATTATTTGTGGGTCTTCAGAATTGATATCGACTGCGGAAATGACGAGTTCGGGTTGACCATCAAGTTCTAGATCAGCAAGAAGCGGTTGTGTGACAGAAAGATGATTGCTTTCCCTTGTTGGAGCGTGAGGGCTTGTGATTCCAATACGGAGATCTGAATCTGACCAAGACCATGCGACTTCATTCGAATGCCCCCCTGTTTGCCAGCCGGATTCATCACAGGTTAATTCAGGAGACCAAACGTCCACGTTTAGGGCACTGTCAGTGTCATAAACAACCACAATTTCAGTTGTACCATCGAGGTCTACGTCCACTAATACCGGGGTTGAACGCGCTGATTTTGTCGATCCGAGGTCAACTTGCCAAGCTATACTCGCATCATCACCAGCAATGAGTGATAGTTTTGTCGAAGAAGAACCTGTGCTGTCGTGAAGGACGACTGCAAAGAGGCCAAGAGGTGTGCATCGGTCTTTTGCTCCGGGCGTGGCGTCTAAGTTGCCTGAAAAGTTTCCAATAATAGATCCGTATGCATCAGATCCTATGCCATCATCTAATCCGACCCAGTTAATGACGGGGTCATTGATGCTCGCAAGCGAGGTTACTACATCGACAGATCCTAATCCCGGGCCGCCGTCTTCTGAATGAACTGGCATTGTTCCATTTCGAGTGGGTACCCCCCCATATTGGCCCCACGGCTGGTCGACCGGATTCCACGTGCCTTCAGCACTATTCGCCACACTCTTTTCGGCTTGTAAAGAACCGATGGTCATCTGGCTAAGGGAGGTGAGGAGCATAAGTAGAACCATGGTAAGTGCTGGCCAGAATTGTTCCGTTCTGGAATGGCTTGCGCTACTCATTGTCTATATTGTGCATCAAGGGGTTGTTATTGCTTTGGGCGAAAGGTGCAAAAACACGACGAATTTGGAAAGTATTTCCTCGATTCGAGACGTTTTTTTCATTCACGCAGTAGCATGAATTATGGCGTGTGCTTCATATAGGGGTCGTCACTCGGCAAAATGACTTCGGTCACCTTCTCTCCCGAGGCGGCGCCGGTGAAGGACGGAAGAGGCTCACCCCCTTCCGCTTCATTGCTACGCTGAGAGAAGGCCGGGGAGAGGAAAAAAGATGTACAAAATCGTAACAAAAGAGGATACAATTCGTATTCCCGCAGAGTACATGAAGAAAGGACAATCTCTTGATCAACATATCGATCGATTGGCTATGACCGCATTTGAAGGTCGCTTCGATGAACAAAACCGTTTCATCCTCGTCACAAGTAACCACACGCCACTCGGCCGCGGTCGAATCATTCACGGCGATGGTGCAATTTACCAACGAGTTCGTTTTGATGCTCTTCTTTTCTGCATGGACGACTACGAAGTTGTTGAAGGAGCTATCTCCGAAGTAAACGAATTCGGAGCCTTCGTTCGCATTGGACCAATGGAAGCCCTACTCCACAAGTCTCAGATTCTCGAATCCCAAGTCGAAGTTAACGTAGGTGCAGGAACTATTTCTGGCCGTGATGATGACAAGCGCCTTGGAATTGGTACTGCAGTACGTGCAAGAATCGTTTCTCTCTCCCCAGATACAAGTGATCCTCGCCGTTCAAAGATTGGATTGACATGCAAGCAACCAGGATTGGGCTCCCTCGAATGGCTCCATGCACCAGGTGAATGAACATGGCAAAGAAACCCTATGCATGCGGCGAATGTGGATTGATTCTACAAGACGACGTAGATCAATGTCCACGCTGTCCCTCTGCTCCGACAACAACCGACTGGCAAGGCTATGTCATTATCATTCACCCTTCTCGTTCAGAAATTGCTGAACGATTGAACATCGACCAATCTGGCCGATATGCATTGAAGGTGAATATCCGTTAAGGAGAGAATAACAATGGAAATTGTAAGTCGTACAGAAAACAAATTGCTCAACCGTGTTGAAATTGAATTTCGATGGAGTCACAAGGGAAAGGTAACTCCATCTACAAAGGAAGTTATGGATATTGTGAAAACTCTTGAACCTGGTTCAAACCCTGATCTTATCGTCGTTAAGAACTGTAAAACACGATACGGCC
>CALBJF010000108.1 GCA_937892665.1 uncultured euryarchaeote
ATTACAACCAAAGGGTTCGCATTCCTCCCATTCGGAGGGGATGAAACTGTTCGTGAAGTTCGTATTACTGATGCAGGACCTCGTTCGTGCTGGTCTGTTCAAGAATTAGGAAATTGGGGCTATATCCTCCTTGTTGCCGAAGTGGGTGGCGGTCGTGAAACCGCTATGCTTGCTGGCGGTGCTGCCGGAATCCCTGCATGGTGGATGGCTTTCAATTCCCTTTCTTTGTCCATCTTCTCACTCTTGATTGCTTACCCAATCATGTACAAAGTATACCATCAAGAAGCGGATGATATTCTCTCACGAAATCACATCATTCGGCTTGTTGATGATATTATCTCAAAGTGTGAACGCCGGTTGGGAATCTCAATCGATCATGAACTTGCAAAGGTCGAGCCAAGAGATTTATCTATCGATATCATGGTTCCGTACAAGAACACGGAAAATACGCTCAGTGATAGCAAGACAATACGTGACGAAATTCTTCGAGAAGTTCTTGAAGAGTTTGCTCTCTTCCACGTCTTCAAACCAGTTCAACTCACAGTACGAAGTATCGGCTCCAACCAAGCAATAGATTTCGATTCAGGAGTTGGCATTGGCGTAGGTGACCGAGACGAGGAAGAGTCTCCAGAAAACTACACTTCGTTCTTTGAAGAACTTCACTCCCTCTCCCGAATTGAAGATGAAGTTCGAGATTCATTGGACTTGTTCTTCGTTCGTGATAATACATTGAAACTCGAAAATGCCGTTATTACAAGTGATGACCGAATTGTCTTTGTTTCGATTATTTTCAAGCCAACAACACGATTTGCATATTTCCGTTACAAGCGACTTGCGTCTGAAGTAGAGGATGAACTACGCACGTATATTTCTGATAGAAACAAGGATTTGCTTACCTCTCAAGAATTGATTGTAAAGGCTCGTAACCAAGTCTCGACCTTAGCAGATCGCTCCGGAGCAGGCCGAGTAGAAACCAAAGGCGACAAAGATGAGCGTATTGCCGCTGTTGCTCGTCAAGATGGTTTTGGTGGACGGATGCTTCAAACGAAATTGCTCGGCGATATTCTCTCAACTGTAGAGTATACCGCAAACGAGAAGCGTGAGATGATCAACAAATGGGGCTTCTGGGGACTGATTGTCTTTGTATGGATTCCATTCATGGCATCCGGGGTTCTCGTCGGGGCTATGCTTGGATTGCTTTCAAGAATGAAATTCATGCGCGTTCTCATGGCTACAATGGTTGGTGGCTTTATCGCATCAATTACATGGGCATATACTGCGGAAGGAATCGTTAGGATTATGCACAAGTACAAGCTTGAGGCTGTCATACCAATCATCATTATTGTTTTCATTCTAGCAGCAATTCTTCACATCCGCTCAACAAAGAACCGTCGACAAACCGAATTGTTTGAAGATACGTTGCTGGATAACTTCCACAATGACATCAAGGAAAAGTATGGATCAAACTAGGTTGGATAATATGGATTCAACAACATGGCTCGATGGCCACAACGGACACGTTGGAGAACGGGTTACAATCGGGATCTTAGTCGCTTCGGACCGTGCACATTCAAAGGAGTATGAAGACGAAGGGGGACCCGCTATCCTTGGTTTTTTGACAGAAGCAATCGCATCACCTGTTGAAGTTCATTACAGATGCATACCCGACCAACAAAGCACCATCGAAGAGACACTGATTGAATTTGCAGATGTAATGGGCTGTCATGTTGTAGTGACCACCGGCGGAACAGGACCTGCTCTTCGGGATGTAACTCCTGAAGCGACGATGAATGTATGTGAGCGTATGATGCCTGGGTTTGGTGAACAAATGAGAGCCATTTCCTTAGCGTTCACTCCAACTGCAATTCTTTCTCGACAAACTGCTGGAATCCGAGGTTCTTGTCTGATTTTTAATCTTCCTGGACGGCCAAAAGCCATCCGTGAAACGATTGATGAGATCTGGAGAGCAGTTCCTTACTGTGTCGATCTTATTCAAGGTCCGTACATCGATATGAACGATGAAATCTGTGATGCTTTCAGACCAAAAAGTGCTCGAAGACGATAAGAGCATTCATTGACTGAATGCTCTAGCAACGTATTAGTGACCACTATGAGTATGCTCATCCGTAATGCAACAATGATTCTCCCAGAGACAACAGTAATCGGTGATTTGTTAATTGTTGATGGAATAATAACCGCAGTACAACCTGGAGGAGGACTTCAACCGCATGATTCCAATACGCAGATTATCGAGGCTTCTGGTTTACATCTCCTCCCGGGTCTGATTGACCCTCAAGTACACTTTAGAGACCCTGGTCAGCCTGAGAAAGAGGATCTGCATAGTGGCTCTTGCGCTGCTGCTAGCGGTGGAATTACTTCGTTCCTTGACATGCCAAACAATGTCCCAAGCCAAACGACACTCCAATCAATGCATGACAAATTAGAAACTGCAGATAATCGCTGCGTAACTAATTATGGCTTCTTTATCGGAGCAACAGAATCAAATGTTGAAGAATTACAAAAAGCAGTTGGAACGCCAGATGCTCCTATTGCTATCCCTGGAATTTGTGGAATAAAGATCTTCATGGGCTCCTCAACAGGTGATTTGTTGGTCAATGAATCCAATGCACTCAAGACTATTTTTGACAACACTGCTGGACTGATTGCTGTTCATGCTGAAGATGAAGATCGAATGATTGAGCGAAAGAAGATGATTGACGGACGGACAGACATGGAAGCTCATGCAGAATGGAGAGATGAGGAGACTGCCCTTATTGCAACAAAGCGAGCAGTTGGGTACGCTCAAGCAAGTGGACATCGTTTGCATATTCTCCACCTTACCTCAGGTATCGAAGCAGATTGGCTCCATGGATTAACATCACTCACTGGAACAGATGGTGAAGCACACATCACAACTGAAGTACTACCGCAACACCTTACTTTCGACGAACGCGATGTCGCAGAGCGTGGTACTCGTTTGAAAATGAATCCACCAATTCGATATCAATTCGACAAGGAAACGTTGTGGAAGAGACTTCATGATGACACAATCGCATGTATTGCAACAGATCATGCACCTCATACGCTTGAGAATAAGGCAAAAGGTTTCCCAAAAGCGCACAGTGGAATGCCTGGGGTTGAAACCTCACTCCCAGTCATGCTAACACATGCCTCAAGAGGCGCTTGCACCATTGAACAAGTCGTCAAGTGGATGTCGTTGAATGTTGCAACCTGCTACGGAATGATTGGAAAAGGCAAACTGGAACAAGGCTATGATGGAGATATTACGCTTGTTGACATGACCAAAGAAATATTGGTTGAAGATCAAAACACTTGGTCGACAGTCGGTTGGAACCCCTTTAGCGGACTCAGGCTCGTTGGATGGCCTGTTCTAACCGTTGTAGGAGGGACGCCTGTGTTCGAAAGAACGGAGTCAACCGGTTCAAAAGGTAAGATTCTGGTAGATGAAGGACAAACCGGGTCGCCTCTCCTGATGACCCCTTGGAATTGATATTATTCGGGGCGTTTTATAGAATACGCTTAATTACTCAATGAACTATTTCAAAATGAGACTTATGAGTAACATGGAAGAACAACTCGGAAAAGGATACCAACAGATAATGATTGGATTGATTGTATTTATCGCTGGTGCAATTTGGGGTGGAATGCAAGCCACCAATGAGATGGTACCAGAAGACATATACTGGCCTGCAGTGATGATGTTATCTGGAGCGATGGTTGTATTGCTAGGAACAACATTTGGTACCGACCACGAAGATGATCGAAGCAACGATCTTGGCGATGCAATTAATGAATTAACAGACCGCATTAACAGACTTGTTGGTTCATCCTCTGCAAAGAATGAAGAAGAATAATCAGAGAGAGTAGATCTCTCCATATTTCTCTTCCACATATCGAAGGAACGCCTCTGATGAAGGAGGAGCACCTGTTGCCTCTTCAATGAGGTCTGCTGGTAATAATGCACTTCCTCTCTTGTGTATTTTATTTCTAAGCCACTCAAGCATTTCAGACCAATCTCCAGATGAGATATGGTCGTTGATCGAACCAATCTCCGAGTCCATTGCTTCAAGTAATTGAGCAGCATACAAGTTTCCAAGAGTGTATGTTGGAAAGTATCCAAACGCTGCCATAGACCAATGTATGTCCTGCAGACAGCCGAGAGTGTCGTTTGGAACTGTGATTCCAAACCACTCAGCGATCATGGAGTTCCATAATTCTGGTAACTGATTAAGCGGGAAATCTTCGTTAAATATTTTCTTTTCAATCTCGTATCGTAGCATAACATGAAGATTGTACGTTACTTCATCAGCTTCTACGCGAATAAAACCAGGTTCAACAC
Source organism: uncultured euryarchaeote (assembly GCA_937892665.1). Taxonomy (GTDB): domain Archaea; phylum Thermoplasmatota; class Poseidoniia; order Poseidoniales; family Poseidoniaceae; genus MGIIa-L2. Next base: position 4,361 of record CALBJF010000108.1, read on the forward strand.
AATTAGCAATTCGGTTCAACGTCTCAGAATCCCAAGATGGAGCATCAGGGAATGATTCTTTGAACCATGGCATGGCTACATCCCAAAATTCAGGAGTCCGACCAATTTGATTCTCCCATAGCCGTGATTGAGACTCATGAACTCCGAGTGATACTGCATCTCCCCGAGGTGTGTATTGATGCATCTCATCGAGCCCTTGCTCGTACAATGCATGGCCAGTCTCATGCATAACAGCGTAGAGGCAAGAAAAGGGATCAAGTTCATCATAACGTGTCGTGAATCGAGTATCTCCTGGCCAAATTCCTGCTGAAAATGGATGCGTTGAAGCATCCATACGTCCTGCAGCAAAGTCAAAGCCCATGCGTTCACTCACCTTGATACAGAATTGTTCTTGTGATTCAACTGGGAAAGCCATGCCTTCGGGTAAGGCTGGATCCGGATTGGTCTTTTTAGCCTCCAGGATTCGATGAAGGAGTGGAACAAGTCGTTGTTTCAATCCTGCAAAAAGAGGATCATAATCTTCGACAGTCATTCCTGCTTCATACTCATCAAGAAGAGCATCATATGGCGTTCCTTCGTATCCATATGCTTCGATTTTTTCGCGTGTTAGCGCAACGAGCGTTTCGAGGTGCGGTAAGAACGAAGAAAAATCTGAATTTGAGCGTGCACTCTGCCAAGCCACAAGAGCCTCACTTCTCGCTTTAGCAAATGTCGATACGAAATCGGATGAGAGTTTTGTTGCTTTATCGTACCGCTTTCTGAATTCACGAGTATTCGCTTGTTCTCCTTCATCTAAATCGTTACGTTGTTCAACTCGGCCTAACAATTCACCCATTTCTGGATCGATGATTCTTTCATGTGCAAGGGCGGCTAACCAAGCCATAATATCGCCTCTAGATTTTGCTCCTTTCTCGGGCATCAATGTTTCTTGATCCCATCCTAAATGGCCTTGAATACTCCCTATGCGATGGATGTCTTTGATTCGTTGAACAAACGCGTCTTTTTCGCTCATGATTCCTCGACTACATGACTTCTTCATCAAGACTCGTATGACAAATGTTGCTTTTGCAAAGCCACACATTCAATATGGATGAGTATATGGGGAATACATGGTGCTTCCATCCGGCGAGAAAGGTAAGGATGAGAAGTCATCCCTTACTGATGTCGATGAAGATATCAATGCACTCCTCAATGAAGAAACGAATGAGCCCGATCAAGATGTTAATACAATCACTGAGTCGATGAGTGCTGAAGAAAAACTGAAGGCGATTTCAGATAGAGTCGTTCAAACTTCCATGGATATTCGTCGTGGAGAGAACGTTTTGATTGTCTGCGACCCAACCACCGCAGAGATTGGGCAATCTCTGCATGAAGCAACACAACAACGGTCAGATAGAGTCTTGCTCGTTGTTATGCCAAAGTCAAGGCATCATGGTGAGGAACCACCAAGCCCAGTAGCCTCTCTCATGCGACAACAACAAGTTGTTATCGCTCCAACAAAATATTCTCTAACACATACACGTGCCGTACGCCAAGCCGTCAGAGATGGGGCCAGAGTTGCTACAATGCCTGGTATGAATGTTGAACTCTATACTGAAGGTGGTATGACTGCTAACTTCCAAGAAGTTAAGCGGCGGATCTCGAACATTGGAACTCTGTTGAGGCGTCGAAGAATCATTAACGTCAAGTCCGAAGCAGGTACAGATGTTACTTTTGAGGTAAGTTGGAGAGATTGGAAGCTCGATGACAATGGAATCTGTAATCGACCAAGAATGTTGATGAATCTACCTGCTGGAAAAGTGTTTGTTCTGCCAAAGGAAGGAACGATGAACGGTACGATAGTTATAGACGGTTCATGGGACTCAACCCTTATTGAAGAGCCGATTGAATTTGTTATTGAAAATGGTACAGTAATTGATGTCAAAGGCGGAAGTCTTGCAGCAAATATACGCCAATCATTCGGAGAAGTTGCTAAGAAACTCAAGACCAAAGACCGCGAAAATGTATGGACTGTTGCTGAATTTGGATTTGGAATGAATCAAAATGCCCGCCTAGTAGGAAATGTTCTAGAAGACGAAAAACGGCTTGGTAGTTGTTATTTCTCAATCGGAGACAATTCTCGATTGGGTGGAACCTCGAACGTTGGAATACACATATCCGGTGTTTTATCTGAGCCATCAGTTTGGTTAGACGATACCTGTATCACCGATTCGGGAGTCTTCCTACCTAGTGACGATTAACGGTGTGCACTCGCGTTCATATTTCCACATAGTGGGCAGAAGCGCCAATATGGATCAAGACCGATTCCACATCCCCTGCAATGTATACCTGAGAGAATTGTTGGCTGAATATTCATACCTGGTTGTTGCTGCATAGGTTGTTGTTGCATAGGTTGCTGTTGTGCTGGTTGCACTGGCTGTTGCATTGGTTGTTGCATTGGTTGTTGTTGCACAGGTTGCACTGGTTGCTGTTGCACAGGTTGAACTGGCTGTTGTTGCCATCCTGCTTGAGGTGCTTGAATACCAGGAGATGGTGCTGATTGTTGTTGAGTTTGTTGATTCTGAATTGGTCGTCGAACTGGAGCAACTGGTCGAGGAAGACTTGACATCGTCTTCGCAGCATCAGAGGATACAAACTCACTCAGAGTAACTTCTCCATCACCATCACTATCTGCAGCTTTGTGAAGTTCTTCTGCTGTATCCAGAGGGATATTCGCAGCGACGGCCAACTCTTCCACAGACAATGCTCCCGATTCATCTACATCAGCAGCAATAAATCGTTCAGCATCACTCACCCATTCTTCCACAGGCTCTTCGACTACTTGCTGTACTGTTGGCTCTACTACAACAGGTTCCTCGACAAGCATTTCTTCAACGGCGGGTTGTTGAATAATTTCTTCAACTTCTGGAATCAGTTCAGTTCCAAACGCACCAGAAAATGCATCTTGGGTTGCGAGATCGGCTTCCACATCGTTCTTGGGAGATTCTTCCTCTACAACTGAAGTTTCAAATGAAGGAAGAGGCACTGAGGAGAGGTTTTCATCTTCAACTATTGTTGGAAGAGGAACTGATTCTGTTGTTGGAAGAGGAACTGAAACGGGTTGTTCCGCAACTACTTCTGTCACAGGAG
>CALBJF010000109.1 GCA_937892665.1 uncultured euryarchaeote
AACGTTGTCCAAAAATGCTGAGAGTATTGCGGTTACACTGCATAAGATGACGACCAAAGTCCATATCTCCCCACCGCTCTTCTTGTATGCTTGAACAGCAAACCATTCAAACACACCAGTATGAGAAATGATTCCCACCATCACCATCATACCCAACAATAATCCAATGGTTTCCCAGTCGATCATTGTTGTAACGGCTTTGAGGCTGAGTGCTTCTTCGACCGAATAGTGGTTCAAAGCAATGACTGCAAGGAGACCACCAAGTGTAGCGGCTAATGTTCGGTGAACGACTTCAGTAATGATGAGCGCATACACAAATAGGAGGATTCCAAGACCTACATAGACAGCCTGATCACCTAACCCATCTCGAATAGTTACCTTGAGATCGATTCCGTCACCGCCGCCAGCTGCTTGGCTGGATTTGATGAATTGCATTGTCCCTACAAACAGTAACGAAACAAGTGCAATGAGTTGTGCAGGATGTCTCTTAGAGAATAATATATTAGCGCCCATAGACTAATGCAACTACAGTCCCCTCTTGAGGATTGGGTTAGCCCATAATTCAATTCCGCCAAAATACAGCGACATTTCCTCGGGCGAATACGACTGAACTGTTCGTTTTTTCACCCATAATATTCCACACAGTTTTGAGTTCATCACGTGGATATAAGCCGCGATTTACTTTTACCTTGACCAACGAACGAGAAGACAATTGGCCTTCTAATTCAACGACGACAGAATCAGTTAAGCCAGATTTACCAATACGCATTGTAATTGGTAAAGTGGAATCTTTTGCCTGACGAATTATATGTTTTGGAGCACTCATGCTTTCACCTTCTGTGGATGTTGCCGATACGGTATTCGACGAACTGACGTACAAGAAAGGCACGTTTGAATTCTTTGACCATTTCGAAATCTGATTGTTGCGTTATCACCGTAGATTAGCAAGGTGTTGCAGGCGCGACATACGATTCCACGTACTTCCGAAGGGAGCCGTATTCGATGTCTGCGTGAGACCTTTACAAGATGATGCGCAAATCTCGAACGTTGTTCAGGAGTGAATTCCGAAGGTTTTTTCAGTAAACTCAGAAGTTGAGTTTGAGACCAAATTGCATGACTCTTCCGCTTATCACGATTGAGTCTACTGCGTCTTCCCATTCTAAACACTCATCCAAGAACTGCAAGTAAATCTGTTGTAATAACGTCGATATCTCGATCGCCATCCACTTGGTGGAAAATTCCAGCAGCCCGATAGAAGTCTGCAAGCGGAGAGGTTTGTGTATGGTATGCTTCCAATCGAGCTAGAACAGTTTCTTCTACATCATCTGATCTTCTCTTTTCAATGAATGATTCACATCCGCAAATTCCATTTTTAATTGGATTGAATGTGTCATGGAAAACATCCCCACAAGTACCGCAACTGTATCGGCCACAAATTCGTTCAACGATCCGTTCATCAGGCACATCAATTGCTAATACAGCAGAAACTTCAACGATTTCAGATAATGCTTCAGCCTGCGGTACAGTCCGTGGAAAACCATCAAACATAACTCCGTTTTTGGCGTCATCATCTTGTAGGCGTTCTCGAATTAAATCGATAATTACCGAATCTGGAACAAGGGCACCTTTATCCATGTAAGATTTGGCTTCAACTCCAACAGAAGTGCCAGCTTTAACTGCTGCACGTAACATGTCCCCAGTTGAGACTTGAGGCAACCCTGTAGCATCCATCATTCTTTGAGCTTGGGTTCCCTTCCCAGCTCCGGGAGGTCCGAACAATACAATGTTGAGCATGGCTTATCGCTCTCGTTCTTCCTTTTCAACGTATCAGTTCAAACCCATGCGTTGAAGATATTGTTCTCCATAGTGATTCCATTGTTCCATAGTCCATCCATCAGGCAAACCACCTGGTGGAAGCTGTGGCCCTGTGGGGACTGGAGCAGGCAATACTGGAACTGCCTTGATTGGCGGCAATCCGACAGGTGGAAGACCTGCAGGTGGCAAACCGACCGGAGGCAATCCAGTCGATGGAAGGCCAGATGGAGGACGGCCCATAGGAACTTGAGCCTTAGCGATTGGAGCTGGCATATTCAGTGATTGAGCGAGTGCGGCTGCGATTTCATCTTGAGAGACTTCTCCGGATGCTATGTCGTTCACTGAATGGCTGATGTCAAGCGCTTGATCCCGACGTGTGCCCAAGTGATCTGCATCAGTATGGGCATCTGGAGCGACCAGTTCGGTTCCATCATCATCCATCTTACTGCTTTGTTTTAGCTTACGTCCACCGTAGAGGAGTCCGAGAAGAACAAACAAAACCAATGGATACGAGAGGTATGCTGGAAGGATTCCAAAAATACCGCCAGACGATTGTTGTGAACTCACGCTTGTATCAGCCATGAATTCTATTACTACACCCTCATTTGATGTCAAGATAACCACTAGGTTCATTCTACCATCTATTGAATCTTCATCTGTTGAGACTTTACCGACGACCTCTATTGAATCACCAATGTCAAGTCCCGTTATTACGGAAGGAGATATTGTCGTACTCCTGTCCGTTAGGATGTTTCCTTCAGCATCACGAACCTCAACAGTTAATTCGCCACTGAAAGGAATGTTTCCTTCGTTTATGATTGTAAAGGATTGCTTACCAGAGTCTCCACGTGGAATGAATAACAAGGGAGCAATTGTTTCATCAGAGACGCTAATTC
>CALBJF010000110.1 GCA_937892665.1 uncultured euryarchaeote
AGGGAATTATGTTCCGAAAATGGACTGTATATTCACTCGCAGGCGCCTATGCATTAATTGGAATTCTATTCTTTTATGCAATCCCAATGCTCTACTCTTTTGGTGATGGTATTCACGCTGAAATTGGAATTACGAGCCAATATGATGCAGTTCAAATGTTTGTTTTTGCATTGTCAATATTCTGGACATTATTAATAGGTTTCATTCTGGTTTTCGGAACAATTAGTGCTGGTTCGACTGGATTAATTACCGATTCAACACAAGATTGGTGGCGTATACGAATACACGGGATTGGAGGTCTTGTCCTGTTATTATCCCTTCCAGGAAGATGGAATGGTACCAATATTGCACTCATAACAACACTCATTATTGTACTCGAGTATGTCATTAAAAATAATGTAAGGAAATCTCACTCAATCCACCTCCCGGAAACCCTACTTGATCATGAAGGAAGACGTAGAAACGTTACTTTCGTTGATTGTTCATGTCAAGGAGTGGCTTATCCAATTGACACCTCTCCCGACAATACAGGATTACTTCGCTATGATGCACTTTGTCAAAATTTTGATGAACGTGAAGATTTAATCGATCATACAAATCGTCACGGAATTACCGATATTGTTATTGGAGGTTGTACATCAAGACCACTTCCGAATTCCTTTAAAGAAGCACTGCAGTCGATTGATTGCTCATTACGAGGTTTAGATTTACTAGGATTGCAGGGCAGTTTACATCAGTCAAATCTACAGCTGAATGATGAAGTTAAGATAGCAATGTCCAACCTAGTCGACCCTTGGAGTAAAAATCAAAGAGTTGAAAATGTACGCTCTATCGTTGAAAAATCTGCTTATGAACACGTTGACCTCAATGATACTATTCCTTGGAAAGAACAAACAACAGGTCGTCTAAGAGTAAACGCCCAATTGTGGACAGATGATGAGAAAGATTCCTTTCTTTGATTGATGAACAATCGATGCTGACAACCCAACAATTGAAACACATGCGCACCTTCTACAGGTTATGGGGAAGAAGGGACATGCATCTGGCATGTTGATTTGTTTACTTCTTTCAATCCTATCGTTTTCGCTTTCCTCGACAATTAACTCTTTTTTTGATATCGAAATAGATTCTTCAAATACCGATGATAAACCCCTTGTTGGATTAGAGAGTAATGAATCGTGGCTCGTCGTTCTTGTGGATTTTGAATCCGATCCACTCGAAGATAACGAAAAGCAGGCATTTAGTTCGCTCTTGGAAGAACAATCCCGATTGTATTTTACTGAAGCAGTAGGTTCTTCGATAAATATTGAAATCAATGTCCATGGCGAAATCATTCGATCACAACGCCCACTGGAATACTATGGGAAGGATGGAGCGAATGGCAGAGATTACGGTGATTCTACTCAATTCATGCCTGCTGAACTATCAGAATATGTCGTCAACAACATTGAGGTGGATGATTGGAGTAAATTTGATTTGAATAATGATAAGGTTGTTGACAGATTGTTAATTGTTCATTCGACACTTGCCCAGGAACAAGGAGGAGGATCAAGTAACAGGATTTGGTCTCACTTCACCACCTTTCAAAATCCAATTAGTGTTGATGGATATAGCATTGAACACTACACCATGTCCAGTATTCGCCATGGGATGA
>CALBJF010000111.1 GCA_937892665.1 uncultured euryarchaeote
AATCCATCACATCCCTTGATGGAATTGCTGAGCGATAAGGAGGCTAAGGTAATGATTCGACTTCAGGATGGACGGTGGGAACTTGCGGGTGAGTACAGATATCGATTGGTCGAGGATGATTTGTTGAAAGGGTTTAATCTCGTGGCGCTTGATGAACAATACTCGGTTTTTGGCTATTTTACAGATGAAAAATCTCACTCATCATCTCTGCGACGGACGATGGCTTTGCTCAACCAATCTCTCGCCCTTCGGGATGCGCACAATGGAGAAGACGATGACATAGAGGATGCTCGCAAAAGAGAATCAATGGATTTTGGATTGCTTCAACGAGATTGGCCTGATGAAGAAGATTCTCAAGATGCGTTGGGTCCTATCGCAAAAAAACTCAAACGCCAAGAATAAGGCTTTCTTTTGAATCATGAGAGGGTGCATTGAAAACCTCTACTCTCCCCCGATGATTCATGGATGCTCCCAGCAAGTGGTCTGACCACGTCTCTGAGTTGAGTGCTCCACAAAAGGAATTGTTGTTTGGGACTTCCTTGTCCCGACGGTTCTCAAAATTGCCATTATGGCTCTCACATCCAGGAAATATCGGCGCATTCTATGGTTTGTTAATCAGCCTCGCACTCATTCTCCCGTATTCCTTGAAATTTGATTCCTTCAATGAATCCTTGTCGAATTGGTTGTTTTTCTCAGCATTATTCATGGCAGCGTGTTTGTTGCTTGGTTTTGCCTCATTGATCTTGGTTTCATTTACCAAGCGTATGCCAATTGCTCCTCCTCGAATTATTCTTTATCCTATGCCATTTATTGGTCTTGGATTACTCGGTCTTGATTTTGCGGATGTGCTTGAAATTTCAAGTTCAATCTCCATGTTTGTTCTTCTTCTCCCAGGACCTGCTTACGTGCATTTGTCTTGGGCTCCTCGCTGGAGACTGTTGTGTATGCTTGACGAAGGGGTGAATCCATTTGAAGGTGTGAAAACACTGGAAGAGGTGGAAGATAACAGCGCAGCCGAAATGGCCGGCGATGACACTGAATTACTCGAAGTAGTAGACGCATTTGAATCTGAATAATCAGATAATTCCAACCTTTGGACCAATCGATTCGAGAAGTCTTAGAACTTCATCCAAATCGTCTTTTGATAATCCTGCAGACATTTGCGTTCGGATTCTGGCCTTGTCCCGGGCAACCATTGGAAATACAATCGCTCCAGCCATAACGCCTTCCTTTTGTAGGAGATTTGTCATTTCTTTTGCAGTTGATGATTCTCCACACATGATCGGAATAATCGGAGTTGTTGACATACCGGTATCGAAACCAAGTGATTGGAGTTCATTTCTGAAATAATGTGTATTGTCCCAGAGTTTAGCATGGTGTTCAGGCTCATCCATCAGCACCTCAATTGCTGCCTTCTGAGCTGCTGCTACACCAGGGGGTTGTGAGCCAGAAAGGAGCCATGATCGTGAATGATTCAGGGCATGGTTTCGGGTCATCTCAGTACCTGCAAGGATTCCTCCTTGTACACCGAGAGCCTTTGAGAATGAACCTACTTCAAAATCTACTTTTCCTTGAAGATCAAAATGGTCAACAATTCCTCTTCCACCGTCGCCTAAAACCCCTTCTCCATGACAATCATCAACAAGAACCATTGCTCCGTATTCTTCTGCTAATGCGTTGATTTCATCCAAGGGAGCATAGTCTCCATCCATCGAAAACACACCATCTGTAATGATCAGTTTCCGTTCTGCATCATCATGGGCTGAAAGGACTGCTTCCAGTTCACCCATGTCATTGTGGGCATAAACGCCACGACGAGCCTTTGTTAGCCGAACTCCATCGATGATGGAACCGTGGTTAAGTGCATCACTGATGATAACATCTTGGGCACCTTGGACAAGAGTGGGAATGAGTCCTACGTTTGCGGTATAGCCTGCTGAATAAATCAATGCAGCTTCTACGCCTTTGAATTCTGCAACTTTCTTTTCTGCCTCGAGATGTAAATCCATCGTTCCTGCAATTGCCCTTACAGATCCACTTCCT
>CALBJF010000112.1 GCA_937892665.1 uncultured euryarchaeote
TCCAGTGTCCCCCGCTCCCTTTCTCCAATGGTCATATCGATCGCTGGTTGTACAGCAGCCGATGCAGTCCATAATGCCAAAACAAATGGGATGAATAAGGACAAGAGCATCCCTGCCTGTTCACCCTTTGTCGCTACGTCAGCATCAGAAATAACGCCGTCCCAACGCAATGGGTTTAATGTTGAATCAGCATCTAAGCCACCTGCTTCTATTCGTTCAATAGTTTCATTTGTTTCCCAAGTATTGAGTACATCGAGAACCCTATTCCGGGCTTCTGTTGATTGTTCAGATGTTGATAGGAAGAGAACTGAATAAAACCAAGTATCGTTCCTCTGTTCGAGACGTAGAATTGCATCATATTCATAGGAACGTAAGAGTGATGAATCCTCCAAGGGCTCAGATAAACTTTCTAGTCCAATAGGCAACGACTGTATCGTAATCGAAATGTTGCTTTGATTGAGACCCAGTAAAAAATCCTCATCAATATAATTGGATTGAATGAGTATATCAACATCCAATTCTTGTAATTCTTGTGCTTCATTTTGCATTACGAGAGGGAATGCAATAAATAGAAGTGGAAAAAGCATTAATGGAACAAGAATTAACGCTACAATCGTACGCCAATCCCGTACAAATTCTACGATCTCTTTCTTTGCGACTATGCGCATTTGAGCAAATCTGAACTTACTCATCTTCGTTCACCTCATAACGATGGCTTCGTGTAAATAATCGGCGCCACAACAACGCAAATTTAGACGGAGTGATGGTATCTTCTTGCCGTGGTCGTGCGACTTCAGATGTTAGAGACACATATGCTTCCTCGAGAGAATTAGTATCTGTTTGTTTGAGTAGTTCCTCAGGTGTTCCATCAGCACGGATCGTTCCATTATGGACAATAATAATCCGGTCACAAACTTGTTCGGCTTCTGCTAAATGATGTGTCGAGTAGATTACAGTCCCGCCTTCATCTTTGAGCTTCTGGACTAATTTCCGAACGATGCGGGCAGAGGTTACATCCAATCCAGCGGTAGGTTCGTCTAACAAGAGAATGCTTGGACCATGCGCCAAAGCTCTGAGTAATGCCGTTTTTTGTCGCATCCCTCTAGAGAATCCTTCTGTGTATCGATGGAGACTATCTTGGATGTCGAGTAATTCAGCAAATCGCAATGTTCTAGCCCATGCAACCGAATCTTCTATTCCATGAATTCTACTATGAAACCGTATATTCTCCCAAGCAGTAAGTTTGGAATACAATCCTGTTGATTCTGGTACTACACCCAAAGCGGATCGCATCTGATCTACATTCTCCCCACCTTGAAGGTGAACTCTCCCCTTCGTTGGTTTGTAGATTCCAGCCATCATTCGCAGCAAGGTTGTTTTTCCAGCACCATTGCCACCTACAAGCCCAACGACAGATTTGTTTTGGATATCCAATGAAACATGCTCAATGGCATGTACATCGCCAAAGGATTTACTCACATCAGTGAGATGAAGGAGGTTTTCATTCATTTTGAACCCTCGATTAAGAGGCTCGTCCGTTTTCAATTGCAGTGTCCAAGCCAGGATGTTTTTCTTCGAGACGTTTAGCCCTTGCGAGTGTGTTTCGCAATTCCTGTTGAATCTCTCGTTGTGGAATCCCCATCTCTACCAGATTTCCAATAAGGGTAAATGCACCTTGAATTGCACCTGCATCAAGAAAGGCATCATTGGTAATTTCACCATGAATCCGTAAAATTTCTAACCGACTGGCGATGAATTCTGCTTCTTCACGAATCCTTGGTCCTGCGATATGCGGCAAGGCCATCAAATGGTCAATACAACTTCTCATCGTCTAGTGGTTACCGTGAACGATTAAGAGCATTATGCTCGAACTTCCTCTTATCTTTGTTTTAATTCGACTAAAACTCCGCCTGTACTTTTAGGATGTACAAAGGCAATTACGGAATTGTGTGCTCCTTTTCTAGGCGTTTCGTCAATCATTTTTATTCCATTATCGATGAGGTGAATTATCATTTTTTCTAGATTATCAACCGATAAACAAAGTTGTTGAATTCCTTCACCACGTTTTGCAAGAAACTTACCGATAGGTGTATTCGGACCTGATGGCTGTAATAATTCGATATTCGGTTGTTTGGATTTTGAAGATGATAATGGGAAAAATCTTGTCGTGACGCCCTGATCTTCAACAAAGTCATCTTCTCCTTGTGATTGGAGTCCCAATAATGTCCAAAATTTACTTCCTTCTTCCAATGTATGTGTTGCTATACCAATGTGATCAATTTCAATTCGTTGTTTCATCTCAATCACCTAAAAACCACTAGGAGCCATGTATGTTCCAAATACATCTTTCATAGCCTTCATGATTTCACCTAACGTCGCATCTGCTTTAACTGCTTTAATAACGAGTGGAAATAAATTTTCATCTGTTGAACAAGCCTCTGTAATGGAGGATAAAATTCTACTTACATTTTCTGAATCTCTTGATGATCGAGTCTCTATGAGTCTCTTATGTTGCTGTTCGGTGACCTTTGGATTTAGTTTCATAGGTTGTACTTTGATGTCTTCTTCGAGTACACCATGATTGACTCCAACAATCTTCCTTGAACTCTTTTCTATTTCATTGAAATATCTATAGGCAGTAGAATGAATTTCTTGTTGTTGATATCCTTGTTCTATTGCCGACATTGAACCTCCAAGAGATTCGACTTTCAAGATTTCATTCATTGCTTGCTCATAGATCTGATCTGTAAGATTTTCAATATGGTATGAGCCAGCAAAAGGATCGACAACATCAGCGACACCAGATTCTTCAGCGATTATTTGCTGAGTCCTTAACGCAACAGTTGCACTCTTTTCTGTCGGTAAACCTAATGCTTCATCGTAACTATTTGTATGTAGGCTTTGAGTACCCCCACACACTGCAGCTAGAGCTTGAATTGTCACTCTACTGATGTTGTTTAGGGGTTGTTGAGCTGTCAAGGAAACACCTGCGACCTGTGTGTGGAAACGGAGCATAGAGGAGCGGGGATTGTTGGGTTTATATCGCTCAGTCATAAGATCATACCATAGGCGTCGTGCCGCCCTGAACTTGGATACTTCTTCCAAGAAATCATTGTGGCAATTGAAGAAAAATGATAGTCTCGGAGCAAATTGATCGATATCTAATCCTTTATTTATGGCTGATTCAACATACGCCAAGGCGTTGGATATTGTAAATGCTAATTCCTGAACTGCGGTTGAACCCGCTTCACGAATATGATATCCAGATATAGAAATTGTATTCCATTTTGGAATCTGCTGGGAACAAAATTCGAAGATATCTGTAATCAGCCTCATTGATGGGCCTGGTGGAAAGACATATGTTCCTCTAGCGATATATTCCTTGAGTATATCATTCTGTATGGTGCCAGATATTTGGTTCATTGGGACGCCTTGCTCTTCCGCTACAACCGCATACATTGCCAACAAAACCATTGCAGGGGCATTAATCGTCATTGAAGTTGAGACCTTATCGAGAGGTATTTCGGCCAACAACTCACGCATATCCTCTAGAGTCGATATCGACACTCCCACCTTACCAACCTCACCTTCTGATAATGGATCGTCCGCATCCAATCCTAATTGAGTAGGTAAATCAAATGCTACTGAGAGTCCTTTTTGGCCACGATCAAGCAATAAGCGAAACCTTTCATTGGTTTCTTTAGCGGAAGAAAAGCCAGCATATTGACGCATAGTCCAAAGACGAGTCTTGTACATATGTTCGTGGATTCCACGAGTGTACGGGGGTTGGCCAGGTATTTCCTTATCATCACCAGCAATGTGATATGATGGAATTGCGATTCCGCCCAATGTTTCCCACTTGTCTTTACGAAACGCCACCATAAATCACCCACGACGAGGCAATTGATGAATCCTCGCTTTCAATTCAATCTTCGTGTCCGTCAGGACCATGTGCGTGTCCATGGGAGAGTTCTTCTTCCGACGCTGGCCTTACATCAACCACTTCAACACTGAATTCAAGGGTTTCACCAGCAAGTTTGTGATTAAAATCGACTGTAATCGTGTCTCCTTCAACTGCAGTGACATTGAATGGTCCTACATCAGACATGAGAGTCATACCGACTTCAGGCTCAATATCTCCAAACATATCCTTTTGAATGGTTTGAATAGCTTCATCCATTTTTTGGCCATAGGCGCGTTCAGGTTCTAGAGTAAATGTTCTCCTTTCTCCCTTTTCTGCTCCCATAAGTTCTTCTTCAAATCCAGGAATCATTTGCTTGTGGCCAACTAAAAATGTTAGTGGATCACGACCTTCACTGGTATCAAATACTTCGCCCGAACCAGGTAAAGTTCCTGTGTAATGGACTGTTGCGACTGCATTTAGTTCTACGACTGACATAATATTACCTTCTTGTTGTTAGGGCTCGAACGAGGGTTGTTAGTCGTTCCGCTACTTCTTTGGAAATTATCAGTTCTTCTTCCTTGTCGGCTATGAATGAATAGGTATCTTCAACACCCATTCGTTCTCCTTTTGCCCAAATTTGGCCTAATAAGTTTGAACGGTGTTCTTCTGCAACGCTATCATCCTCTAGGATGTCTTTAGCAGCATACTTGTACTCATTGTACTTTTGTCTGTTAAGTTTCTTTACTTTGGGTTGGCGACCGCCACGACCATCATCGTGCCTTCTCCTTCTTCTTCCAAAGCGTTCTGGTTTTTTGACCTTAGTTGCGATCTTCTTGAATACATTCGTTTGTGAAGTTGGCTCAACATTACTCACTGTAACAGAGGCAGTTTGAGATTCAGTTACGGGAGTCGAGATAGTTGGCGTTGGCGCTAATACAGGTTGAACTGCTGGGACAGGCTTCCGAGTCGAGGGTTCCAAGATTGATTCAGTCTTTTTAATCGACTCTTGGGATTGCTTTCTTAGTTCTGCTAAGCGGTCTGCACGGGTCTGATTTTTTACAGTAGAAGGCTGCGCTGAAGATGGATTGATTTGTCCTGACCCAATAGTTTGTTTAATTTGAGATGAAACTTGTTTCTCAGATACTGTGAGTTTTTTTCGGGCTTCTTCCTGTTTTTTTAACAAGTCAGTTCCAACATTCCCCGGAAGGGGGGTCGGTCTAACAGGTGCGGGAGCTGTGGAGCCTGATTGAATGGTACGTTCGCTTCTTTTCTTTTGGCGGACGGCATTAGCATTTGCCGCAAAAGGATTGAATGGTTCATCCTTTTTTCTTCGCCTATCTCGAATTATGAAGCCCCCGGTAATTCTAACTCCCTGACGACTCATTAAAAACAAATCGCATGATTAGGACTACGACCATGATACTAATGTGTCATCTGTGCGAAGGTATTGATTGATTCCACTGGATGAAAAAGAGGTTACTCTGCCGTTATGGAGTTCAATATGTCCCAAAAGGGCAATCATAGTTCCATTATCGATACAATACATACGTGGAGGTGCATGGGATGTCGATTCCCTGTCTTTCGCCATAAGGGTACACATTTCTCTGATCCTATTATTGCACGCAACCCCTCCACCTAACAAGAGTTCAGTTTTTCCACTATGTGCTAAAGCTCGTTCGGCAACCTCGACACAAGCTGCAAATGCATGTTCTTGCAAAGACCAACAAACAGAACCGAGTGAATGACCTTTTTCGATCAATCTTTGCGCGGCTGTGAGTATCCCTGAAAAGGCTAAGTCCATTCCTCGTACTGGATAAGGTAATTCCAATCCTTTCAGTGAAGCATCAGGATTCTCTTCAATATACTGTAAAGCGAGTTTTTCGATGACTGGCCCGCCAGGAAATGGGAAACCTTGTAATCGTGCAAATTTATCCAACATATTTCCAATTCCTATGTCCAAGGTTTCGCCTAATACTCTGTATTTCCCCTGTAATTTAGCTATCACCTGAGTATTGCCCCCACTCACATAGAGTAAAACAGGATCGTCACAATCACACTGCTGGCGACCAATTTCGATATGGGCTACGCAATGATTTACGCCAATGAGTGGTACCTCTAATGCACTTGAGATTGTTCTAGCAACAGACGCCCCTATTCTCAAACATGGGCCTAAACCAGGCCCTTGGGAATATGCCACTGCACCTATGTCCTCAGGGGTTAAATTTTGTGAACGAAGAATATCATTGAATAGATCCGAAGAAAAATCCCTATGATGATCTGCTGCTTCTCGTGGATGAATCCCACCTTCTAATGGCCTCACAGTATCACTCTTTGATGGATAAGGAATGCCGCAACTATCAACTAAGCCAAATGAAAAGGTATGTGCTGTTGATTCAATTCCGAGAGTCCACTTGTCACCTGCCATGTTCTAGCGGATGATGGGATTGTTCTTCAACTCTCACCTCCTAGCGAATATGTGCGAACCATTTTTTTCAATGCTGGCTCAATGGCCACTCTTGATGATATTGATTCAATTGCCGATGGGAAAGCAATTATTGTAAATGATAATCTAATTACTTCTATTGGGAATTCAGTAGAGATTATGGAAGAATACGAATCGAGTGATTCAAAATTTGTGGATGTTTCTGGAAGGGCTATTATTCCTGGTTTAATCGATGCTCATAATCACTTGTTATGGGCAGGAGACCGTTTTAACGAACATAAATTACGGATGGATGGAATGACCTACTCGGAGATTGCAGCGACCGGAGGTGGGATTATGCAAACTGTGACTCACACACGGCAAGCTAGTAATGATCAACTTCTTCGAATTGGAACACAGAGGATGCAGGAAGCACTCCGCAATGGATGCACATTTCTTGAAGCCAAATCTGGATATGGACTTTCGACAAGTGAAGAATTAAGATTACTCAAGGTGCAAAGGGAACTTAACCAATTAGACCATCTACCCTCAATACACTCTACTTGGATGGGGGCTCATGCGGTGACTCAAGGGAAGTCTTACCAGGAATATACGGAAGAAATTCTTTCAGATCAACTTCCCAAGGTTTTGGAATCTGGACTTGCAGAATCTGCAG
>CALBJF010000113.1 GCA_937892665.1 uncultured euryarchaeote
GTCCACCGAGCGGTCCTCCGTCAGGTCCACCGAGCGGTCCTCCGTCAGGTCCACCAAGTGGCCCTCCATCCCGGCCAGGCGATCTATGAGGTGAATTCTTGACCGAAGGTTTTGCAATGGAACTTTGCGGAAATAAAGCCGCTTGGCAGATTGTGCCAGATGGTATTGAATCAATCGAGATAGGGGCTGTTGGGATGAAAATTTCAGAAGCCGGATTTCAAGCCGAAGTCCAATCAAGAATAGTCTGGACGTTCACAGGCTCTGCAGATTTAACCCTCTATCCGAGCGGAAAGCTCTTGGTAAAAACTGCAGACAAGGATGTAGCGGAAAAAATCGCACGACTACATTGTTCAGAATGGACACGCTGAGGTGACTAAATGACGCTCTCAGAGGCGCAGATATCCTATATCCAAGGTGGCGGGATTATTGCCTACCCAACCTCCACATTACCCGGACTAGGTTGCATTCCAACATCGGAAGGATTGGATCGATTATTCAAATTGAAAGCGAGATCGTCAGAAAAGCCTGTTTCAATAGGAGTAGCCTCGCTTGATCAGGTTCGAGATATTGTTGAAATCCATCCAGATATTGAGGCGTTTTTGGCGGCCTTCCCTCGCGGTTGCTTCTCAATAATTTTCCCGAGTAAAGAAACGCTTGACAAGAGAATAGGAGGGAATTCAATTGCAATACGGGTGTTTGATCATCCAATTGCCCGACAACTGGCTGAAACGGTTGGCCCCGTGACTGCAACAAGTGCAAATGAAGCGGGCGAAGAGCCGGCTCTCACCGTTCGAGACGCTGCTGTAGAATTGGGATTGGAAGAAATCGCAATTCTCGATGGTAATCGGCTCACAGGACTCGGAAGTACCTTTGTTAAATTTGATTTTGACAACCCTGATTCGTTGGTAACTGTTATGAGAGAGGGCGTGGTACCTACGAATGACGTGGTCTCTTGGTGGAAGAATCGACGCTAAAGTATTGGAAGGATGCGGGCCATGTTGCTCGCAGAACACTTGAAGCAATGAAGCTCGAGTTGACGCCAGGAAAGACTTTTCACGAAGTCATCGAATCAGCAGAACGCTACATCCACCGACACGGAGGAAAACCTGCTTTCCCCGGTACCATTGCAGTAAATGACATCGCTGCACATTTTACTACAGACCACAACATCAATCCTGTTGAAGGATGGGAAGGCGAAATGGTTCTTGAAAAAGGGGACTGCGTAAAAATTGATTTTGGAGTTCACATCAAAGGCCACATCGCTGACAATGCTCTGACGTTTGAAATCGGTAACGGTAACGAACACACAGAACAGATTAAAGCCGCTAAAGAAGCAAGAGATGCTGCAATCGAAATGCTTCACCCAGGGACGCCATGGTACAAAGTAGGTCAAGCCGCTGCCCAACCGTCGCTTGATGCTGGTTTCCAACCGATTCGAAATCTGTGCGGTCATCAACTCAAGCCATGGGAACTTCATGCCGGAGTTTCAGTACCATCATATGCCTGTGGCCCTGATAATCAAGGATTCAGAGGTGTCGTCGAGGAAGGCGGGATTTATGCTATCGAGCCATTCAACACAACAGGCTCATCTGGAATGATCAAGAATCTTGGAACTTCAAGTTCTTCGAATATCTATCGAATTACAGGGTTGACTACCTCAAGAAAAGCTCGTGCTAAAGGGCAGCTCAAACCACTAGGAGCTCAAATGGCACGTAACCTCGAAGAACGATATTCTACTCTGCCATTCGCAGAACGTTGGGCTTATCCAATGCTTGAGAAACCATTCCCAGAGGCAGATGAAGCGTCACGTCAAAGCAAATGGCGAGCTCTCGTGAAGAAATTGATCAGTATTCGTTTCCTAGAGACATACCATGTGCTGGGTTGCAAAGATGGTGGTAACATCTGCCAATTCGAACATACAGTGCTTGTCACCGAGGGTGGCCCAGAAATATTGACAGTAGAGTAAAGCGATTTAACTCTGGATTCTCAATACTGAAAACTCATATAAAGGCGAAGGGCATAGTCTGAACCGAACAGGGCTGTAAAGTTCTCGTTGAGTGCATCCCATCCCCTCTCCGTAAGCTCTCACCCTGTTCACCTCTTTTTTGTTACAATTTAGTGAAAACATTATGTTATTTACAAACGAATTGTACTACTCGCACGCTAATTTTTCTTTTTATTTTCAAAAATAAATTAAGGCGCAGTATCGCGAACAAAGTCCAAGAATCAAGGTACTCCCCCGATGTCTTTAAATATCATCTCGATGGTGGGTAGGATACGCCCGATACGGGTTATGGAGGACAAAAATATGAAAAACGAAAACCAAAACGAAGAAGCAGTCAGCCCTGTTATCGCAACCATCCTTATGGTCGCAATTACAGTTGTACTGGCAGGTGTTCTGTATGTCTGGGCATCCCAGCTTGCAGAAGGCAACACAGACGGCGATTTCTCGATGTATGACTTTGAAGTCAACAGCGCAGGATCAACCCTCTCCACAACAACTGGAGAAGCAATCGTCTACGTGTCACTTGACGCTGGAGACGACTTGTCATGGTCTACTGTCATTGTACAGATGAAGGCTGATGGCGGCGTCTACGTCGAATGCACCAACCCTGACAAAGTAGCAGGCACTGGCTGTGACATCACAGACAACGATGACGGCAAGTGGGCCTTCGGTGAAGAAGTAACCATCAGTGAAGGATCTGACGATACCTGCAGCGGTGGAACTTGCGAAGTTCAAATCAAGATTCTAGATCGTTCAACAAACAA
>CALBJF010000114.1 GCA_937892665.1 uncultured euryarchaeote
GATATTCCTACAAACGCAGCAGCGACCGGTGTTCACGACTCTCTTGTTGCAGCATTGACGCATGCTAATCTCGTTGCCACACTCCAAGGAACTGGCCCATTTACAGTATTCGCACCAACAGACCAAGCGTTCACAGACGCAGGCATTGATCTCAATGATTTCGATACTCCAGAAGAAAACGCAACTCTCTCAGACATCCTACTCCATCACGTTGTAGCTGGCTCAGTTCCGTCAAGTGCAGTAACAGATGGTATGCTGGCTACAATGGTTAACGGAGACAAAGTAAAGTTCGGAGTTAGCAGCGGTACAGTTACTGTAGGAACTGCAACAGTTACCACTGCAGACGTACAAGCCTCGAACGGAATCATACATGTTATTGACAAAGTTCTCATGCCACCAGTCGATATCCCTGCAACTGCTCAAACAACAACGATTCACAATTCTCTCGTTGCTGCAGTAATTCAAGCAGACCTCCTTGTTACATTACAAGGTTCAGGTCCGTTTACAGTGTTTGCACCAACCGATCAAGCGTTTACAGATGCTGGTATTGACCTGGCAGCTCTCGACACTCCAGCCGGGAAGCAAATCCTCTCTGATATTCTTCTCTATCACGTTGTTTCTTCAGAAGTCCAGTCATCGGACGTCACAGATTGTATGTCAGCGGATGCAGCAAATGGGCAGCCTCTCTCTTTCACTGTTGGAAATACGGTAATGGTCAACGATGCAAACGTCACTCTTGCTGACGTCGTGACAAGCAATGGCCTGATTCATGTTATTGACAAGGTTCTGACACCATCAGACACACCCAACAACATTCCACGAACAGCACAATGCACAGGAATCCATGATTCACTTGTAGCGGGTGTAATCCAAGCTGACTTACTCCCTACACTACAAGGTCCAGGTCCGTTCACAGTTTTCGCACCAACTGATCAGGCGTTCATTGATGCAGGCATCGATCTTGCAGCCCTCGATACTCCTGAAGGCAAAGCCACGTTATCCGATATCTTGCTGTACCACGTTGTCTCCGGAGAAGTTCCATCGAGTGCAGTGACAGAATGTTTGTCTGTTACTGCAGTCAACGGCCAGTCTCTATCTTTCACAGTTGGTAACGGTGTAATGGTTAACGATGCAAACGTAACCCTTGCTGATGTCAACACAAGCAACGGTGTAATCCACGTCATCGATAAGGTGCTTACTCCTACAGACACTCCAAATGATATTCCCCGAACTGCTCAATGTACTGGTATCCACAACTCACTTGTCGCTGGTGTAATCCAAGCAGAACTGTTAGAAACCCTCCAGGGAACTGGACCATTCACCGTTTTCGCTCCTACTGACCAAGCATTTACAGATGCAGGAATCGACTTGGCTTCACTTGACACACCAGAAGGTAAAGCCATTCTCTCAGATATTCTTCTTTATCACGTCGTCGCTGGAAACGTTCCTTCGTCTGCAGTGACAGAATGTATGTCTGCTGATGCTGTGAACGGACAACCTCTCTCGTTCACAGTCAATGGTGGAGTTATGGTTAACGGCGCAAACGTAACCCTTGCTGATGTCAACACAAGCAACGGTGTAATTCACGTCATCGATAAGGTGCTTAC
>CALBJF010000115.1 GCA_937892665.1 uncultured euryarchaeote
CGCCAATTCGATCGAAAAGAGTATTGATCCAGACACCCATCTTTTATTCTCTTATCATGGTCTTCCTATATCTCATGTGAAGAGAATTGATTCCACAAAAAAAC
This sequence comes from uncultured euryarchaeote, assembly GCA_937892665.1. Classification (GTDB taxonomy): domain Archaea; phylum Thermoplasmatota; class Poseidoniia; order Poseidoniales; family Poseidoniaceae; genus MGIIa-L2. The sequence goes on from CALBJF010000115.1 coordinate 105, forward strand.
ATTGCCAAAAGATTGATGATTGCTGTTCTATAGAATCAGATGCAAATAAATTATGCTATAGTCACCATTGTATGAAAACCACTCAAACCGTTGTTGGTTTGTTAAATCTAAAGCCCGAACAGTGGTCCATCAGCTTTCAAAGCCGGCTTGGCCCAGTGAAATGGTTGGAACCCTCAACATTGGACAAGGTGGAAGAACTAGCCAAAAGAGGAATAAAGAAACTCGCCATTGTAGCTCCTGCATTTCTAGCGGACGGGCTAGAAACCCTCGAAGAACTCGATATTGGTATTCGAGAGCACTTCACAAGTTTTGGTGGAGAAGAGTTGACCGTCATTAAATGTCTCAATGACAATGAGGATTGGATTGAAGGCTTGGGACACATCATTCACAAAAGGTTTGATTCCTTTGTTGTGGCTTAAAAAAACTCAGCAACCCGTTCGGCTTCATCGACAACATGTGTCACTGATACCCCGCTTATCCCCCAACCTACAAACGTACAATCAGGAGATCTTTTGGAAACTTCCCGCATATAGCCTGGTGGATAACTCGGAATACTACGAGTGCCAAGGTTTTCAAAAAGGACAGGGTCACTGTTGCTCAATAGGTTCTTAATTGAATCTAAAATCAAATCCTCATTACCGCTCCAACGCTTGTGAGGTACCATGATACGGAATAATCGATGACCTTTTGGCGCCCTCTTCGAATGATGGACGTCACTTTCATGAAGGATTCCACTAATGGGAATAGAATCATCTGGGATGAGGGTGCCATAACCATGTTGAACATCAGTAACATCTTCGCTGCGATAACCAACAGCAAAAATAGATAATTCAGTTGTATTACTCTCCTTATGAAACCCAGGGGCAGTCCAAATTACAGATTCTAATGAGACATCAAAATCCTGTGCTGTCGACTCTGGTGATTCAACTGCATGTCCTGTTTGAATAGTGACATTCTCCATGGATTCAAGTCTTTTTTGCAAGGCATCTGTAAGCGACTGCATGCCGCGGTCTAAAGATGCAATAGAACCTTTTTTAGGAATGAAAAGTGGATATGATTCCTGAATTCGTTTCTTTAGAATTGAGTTCTTTAGTGGTGGTGAAGAACCGAATTTAGTCATGGCTGGCATCAAGAAATCAGCATCGACATTTTCGGATGTGTCGTTTACAATCCCAAGTGTAAGAGCGTCAGCTATCGATTTATGCGGAAGTAAATCGGCAACAGAAACACCGCCTTTTCTCGATTTCTTCATCGCTTTGAAAAGACGAAATGGACCTATTTTAAACAAGGATGAGAAGGAGAGACGGTGTTTTTTTCCTCCAAGTAAAATCCATCTGGATTTAGCCTTTGATTGTGAAGGATTGAATTCTTTGGAAAGATTAAGATCTTGAATTAGCCTCCAAAAAGCAGGATGAGGTCGTGTAGCATTTACCGCAAGATCACAAATCCATTCTCCTTGTGACCATGTTGAGATTACTCCTCCAAGGCGGTTAGATTTTTCGAGAAGAACAATTTCAACATCTGGACGTTTCAATGCAATACGATATGCACAACACATCCCTGAGAGACCGCCACCTACGATGACAACCTTCTCGGCCTGTGATAGTGATTCATTGACCAAAAGTGGCCGTCGCATTTCAACACCATGACGGATCCAACTTTCAACGTTCGACATAGTATACCTCTTGTTCAGTCAGCAAGCCAGTCTTTCGGTTCTCGAAGTATCTGTAGGAGACGGTCTTCTTCACTTCCAGCCTCAACTTCATGACAATATTCCCATCTCGAGGTAAGGGGGAGGGACATGAGAATGCTCTCAATGCGTCCATTGGTTGTTAATCCGAATTTTGTTCCTCGGTCATAGACTAGATTAAACTCAACGTATCTCCCTCGCCGAATCTGTTGCCATTCTTTTTGTTCCTCAGTGAAAGGAAGGTTTCTCCTTCGTTCAAGAATAGGCAGATATGAGGGTAAGAATGCTTTTGCACAATCGCTTACAAATTTGAAACAATCAGCCTTTGGCGCTCCATTTACATCATCAAAAAAGATGCCTCCAATTCCTCTACGTTCACCTCGATGTTTGATATCAAAGTAATCATCACACCACTTCTTGTAAATGTCATAATCCGCTAACTCATGCAAATCACATGTCTCTTTCAGGACTGCATGGAAGTGCTTGGCATCTTCTTCAAAGAGATAACTTGGAGTTAAATCAGCGCCTCCACCAAACCACCAACTACCGTCTTTCTCACCGTCACCTCGTTCGAAATATCGATAATTGGCGTGAACTGTTGGGGCCATTGGATTTCTGGGATGCAGAACAAGGCTAATTCCTGTGGCGAAGAAATCCAGATCTTTTCCTTTCAATTCATGACCGCCACCCATGCTTTGTGCTGCTTCTTGGCTAAGCGTTCCATAAACGACACTTACATTGACACCAGCTTTCTCAAAGACAAGACCATCAGAAAAAACTCTGCTTCGTCCACCCCCACCTTCCTCTCGCAACCATTCATCTTGGCGATAATCAACACCATCAATTTGTTGCAATGCATCGCATATTTCATCTTGAATCTCATGAACCATGTCAATCATAGACTGACGCATGACTATTCACCTGTTATCTCACGAAGGACTGTCTCAACGCACTCAATTCTTGCAGATGGAGCAAAACCGTGACCTAAATTGAATATATGGCCTGGCTTATCTCCTGCGGATTTCAGAACATTTTGTGTTGCAACTCGAGCCATTTCAGTTGAGCCATGAAGAAGAGAGGGGTCAAGATTCCCTTGGAAAGCAAGTTGATCTCCGAACTGGGAACGATTCTCTGAAAGACTGTCTCTCCAATCCAATGATATGGCGTTCACATCAAGTTCACGAATTGCGGAGTGTAAATGACCAGAGCCTTTGGCGTAATGGATTAGAGGTACATCAGAACCAACCTTTTCTCGGAAAACTTTAATCGTTCTTTCAGTTGCAGGCATAGCAAATTTCCGATACATTTCTGGAGAAAGAAGGCCAGCCCATGTATCGAATACCTGAACTGCATCTGCACCTCCATGGTTGACTTGGTCAGCGAGTAATTCACCAACGATTCCACCCATCGTTAAGAGAAGATTCTCTGCTTCCACTGGATTTGAATACATCTTCGCCCGAGCATTGTGGAAGTCTTTGTCACCGGTTCCTCCAGAGAGCAAATACATGCAGATCGTCCATGGTGAACCAACAAATCCGAGTCGAGCAGTCGAATCTCCTACTTCTTCACCAACGGCTTTGAGGCCGTCAGCCGCCCAAGGAGCGTGTTTTCGAGCATTGAAATCCGTCCAATCATCGACGTGGGATAGATCAAAATCGCTTATTCTGATTCCCCCACCATATTCGACA
>CALBJF010000116.1 GCA_937892665.1 uncultured euryarchaeote
CTTAATCGCTTCACTTTCACTTTCACATTTACTGTCGAAAGAAAGTAACAGTATCTTTGAACTGACGCAAGAACATGAACCAATCAACTCGACTGATGTTTGACGCACTATCATGGACACCTCTGGCCCCTTTAGTTAGGACATATCGGCGTAGACAAGTCGAAACAAAGACCGCTGAATTACGAGTAACAATCGAAATCGATTCTTTATTTGACCAGATTCTGATGAATCATTCAGATATGCTGTCCTGATCGAACGGAGATATGTTGATTATCTCAAGCTTCCAGACGTAGGTTTGAACATTTTCCCACGGATCTCCTTCTTCAGTGATGACAACTGTAATCGTGTGAGTTCCCTCTCCTAAATCAGTTCCCAAAAATATTGCAAAGGGTTGATCTTGGTCTCCGTGAGGAGTCAAGTTTGGTGAACTCTTATTCGAGCTTGAAGTTCCATTTTTAATCGCTTCAGCATTATCATACCAGTAGGACTCATTGACATCTCTCGTCGTCTCGTTTGCTTGATACTCCCGAGTTACTTCAACAGAAGCACCATCTGAGTTTTTATTATCCATTAATCCGAACAAAAGCCAAGCATCTCCTTGAAGAGTTGTTGACCCGTTGGTATGCCATGTGAGCGTAGTTCCCTTGGTGGAAACATCAAACGGATATTCAATTGCTTCACCATCATCAGTAACTACAGTCCAGGATTTTGCCAACTCAGGAGCTGCAATATCTCCGAATGGTGGATTCACGAGCAAAAAGGACAATGCTAGGAATGTAAATGTGTGAAGGAAAGCAGCTTTGAACCAAGTGCCGCCACCGTAATGCTCAACAAACCGTTCTGGCATAATGGTTCGATGAAGAGTCGGAATAAGGAAGATACATGTCAAAGGAAGAATATACAGAATTTTTGAGTTCTCTGGATCGGTTACACCCATCAAAACATATCGCATGAGGAGAGTAACAGAAAGGGCGAATCCTAACACCAGCCACATCGAAGCCATATCGGCCTTTTCTTTTGCGACGTGCTTTACTGGGTCGAACGGTTCGATTCCAAGGTTGCGGCCAGTCCGACGCACCTTCTTTTCCTTAGCCTCTCCAGGCTTTCGCTGTCGGCGCTCACCTTGCGCCGCCGTCATCGCTGTGGAGAGGTCGACCATACCCCTGCGGATGAGTGAAAGCGAATGAAGGATGCGGTCGGATTCCTTCGATGACAACCCGCATTATTCAAATGGGGGTTTTCGCAGGCGAGGTTAGGCCGGGGTGGCGTAGTTGGTAGCGCGTCGGACTCATAGGGCAGCCTGAAGGCGATCGTATGACGTGCAAACCCCCTTGTGGTGTCTGAGACATCCGAAGGTCGCGGGTTCGAGCCCCGCTCCCGGCACCACCATCGTAGCGTTGAAGGGCTTGGCTGTACAGCAGGCCTCATGGCTGAAGCACCTTCTGTAGGGTCGAGAGTAAAACTGCGACTCGAAACTCTCTCTGGAGATACCATCGTCGAAGGCGTAATCTTACCACCTGCTGTTGAGCAACACGTCACTGTAAAACTACCAAATGGCTACAACTTGAGCCATCCGCTTTCACAAACGCATGTACTCGAATCTGAGACCAAGGAAAATCAAACTATTACACAGGCACCTCAGCCAGCCCACGATCCTGACCTCCCATCTATTCGAATCATTCACACAGGAGGAACAATTGCTTCCAAGGTAGATTATGTCACAGGAGCAGTTACTGCCCAATTCGAGCCCTCTGAACTGGTACATCACGTTCCTGAATTGCAGCAAATTGCAAACATTGATGCTCACAAAATAGGCAATATGTTCAGTGAAGATATTCGCCCAATGCACTGGAATCAGATCATTGATGCTACTGAGAAAGCATTCCAGCAAGGGTGTGACGGAGTCGTCGTTACACACGGAACAGACACACTCCACATCTCAGCATCTGCGCTAGCATATGCATGGTGCGGTGAAGGAAACAAAGCACCTGGACGAATTGCTTTCGTAGGCTCTCAACGATCGAGCGACCGTGCTTCATCAGACGCTGCTCAGAATCTTATCGCAGCAGTAACCTGGGCGGCCCAAGGCCCGACACCGAATGGGAATCTATCGGATTGTGTTGTCGTTGCCATGCATCGAACGAGTGATGATGGAGCATGTTCAATTCACGCTGCAACAGGAGTTCGGAAACTCCACTCAAGTCGTCGAGATGCGTTCAGACCAGTAAATACCCAACCACTCGCCATAGTTACAATCGAGGAAGGTACGATTGAAATTCAACTCAGCGAGCATTATGAAAAGAACAGAATGCAACATTCAGAACGTGAGATAGCAACTGTAGCATCGCGATTCAAATCGGATCTATCGATTCGCCAATTCATGTCTGGACCGTGGTTACTCTCTGCTGAGGTTAACGAGGCAATAGAATCGAATGTTGACGCCTTAGTATTCCACGGCACAGGTCTTGGTCACGTTCCAATCGAAAATCCAAATGAGGATGCCCCTCAAAACCTCGAATTACGCTCTTCAATTCAGAAAGCTATCGACAACAACATTCCCGTCATGATCGTGAACCAATGCATCCATGGACCTGTGGATATGAATGTCTATTCAAAAGGAAGAATTCAACAAGAAATGGGCATTTTAGGTCACGGAATTACAACATCACCAGAAGCTGCAATTGTAAAGTTACATTATGCACTCTCAACGAACAAAGATGTTCGTGAAATTCTCACGACCAATCTCTTTGGAGAAGAAATTCATCGGATAAGAGATTAAGCGATTCGATGAAG
>CALBJF010000117.1 GCA_937892665.1 uncultured euryarchaeote
TTTTGTAAAACAGGACCGCTTACTAATCCAGGGTCAAGAAGATGCGAAGTAATTCGTCCTTCACGTCCTTTCGTGTCATGAACAAAGACTAGTGCAGTCGTCTTTCCAAACCGTAGAAGGTCATCGAGGAGGTTGGCAATCCGATGGGCATCGATTTCGACGTTTGGATTTTCATCTTCAGTCTCAAGTTTGATTTGTACATCAAAGAGAATATCTCTCAACATTTTCAGACGGTCAGTTCCACTTGATGGAGCATCTACTGCTTCTACAGGTTGTTGACCAAGTTGTTGTTGACCAACCTTTCCTTCAACTTCATCGCATGCCATGAGGAAGATTCGTTGCAATCGATCAAATTCCACTTTACGCTCTTCAAACTCAGCAGGCTCGTTCAAGATCTCTCTGAAGAAATCCCCCATTCGAGATCGGAGCTTCTTCATAACTTCAAGAGCCCATGAGGCTATTTGTGCATTCAATGCAGCAACATCTCCACCCATACGAGCCGAAGACTCTACCACTGTTCCAGCATATTCTTCTAATTCAAACGTTGCGTTTCGGACAACAGTTGGAGTGAATCTTCGCTGCATCCCCATACGGATTCTGTCTGGAAGGTTGTGGGCTTCATCAACGATAACAATGATGTTTGAGAGGTCTAATTCCATTGCCTTGAGGGATGCTTCTCGAACAGCATCAACGAAGAGGTGATTGTAATCGCCAACGAAGACATCAGTCGAGGATACCGCTTCTCTCGCTGCTTTCCATGGGCATGTGAGGGTGGGTACCCCATGCTCAGTATGCGTCTTAGCCATCTGGACGAGTTCATCGACGTGGAGTGGATCCGATAGAATTCTGTGCCTCAATCCAGGTGCTGGTGTTGTAAATGGTTTACACGACCTTTCCGAACGTGCTTGGCTACAAAGAAGAGAAAAGAGGGCATGACCTTCATTGGCAAATGGTTGTACACACATGCTGGATTGTCCAACCATGTCAACAAGACGTACCTTGTCTTCTCGAGGTCGGCGTGCATTTATTCTGCGGACAGTGTCAACGACAATCTTGTGTTGACTTTGTCGTGATGTAAGGAAGAAGATTGTTCGAGGCCCATCACTTGTTCTCGCAGCTTCGATGGCTGCTGCCAGGGCTGCAGCAGTTTTCCCGATGCCTGTGGGTGCTGCTGCGAGATGATGGCCTCTTCTTTTGAGGGCGCTGAGGCAATCGCCGATCATCTCAAGTTGACCGGGTCTTGCTTTTTCGTGAGCAAGGTAAGGAATTTCACCTCCTTGAACTTGGTTTTCTGCCTCACTCATAATGTTAGAACAATGACGACCCCTCTAAAGGATTCGGTCGAAAGCCTGCGCTATTTGGAATCAGTTGTGTCGCAGAGTGGGGTCTACGACACGTGTGGGGATCCTGCCGTCAAGAGACTGGCGTGGAATCGTTGTCCCCCCGGCCGTCATCCGGGAGGTTGTGGGGGTCGTGGTGTTGGGGTCCACGGAGGCCGAGTTGTGCAAGACGGGCACGTATACGTAAGTTAGCTAAGCCATGCAAGCTCGACCGACCTTGCACGTCCTTGAAGGAGGCCTTCGGAAGCGTGTTATCTTCTTCGTGCCAAATCATCCCATCCCCTCTCTGCTCTCACCGCTTTTTTTACTGGTGGTATTCCTTACGTTTCATGGTCGCATCACGTGTTTGATCAACGACCTCTTGGAGTTTGGTTTGTTCTGTCTCGGCTTCCGCTAACTTCTGCTTGATGTACAGGTGCATGCCTTCTGATGCAGCCTGTTCGTGGGAGGTGCCGTAGAGTTCGTACAATGCTGCTAGATGTTGCTCCATCATACGACCGATTGGAATTCGAACACTCTTCATGCCAGGCAATTGTGCTTGCCCATGAAGCAATTGTTGGATTGCAAGACGAATGACGTCGGAACGGGTGTTCAACCCTGAATCTCCAACGAGCATATCCAAACCTTGCATTGTATCCGCATCAAGTCGAATTGATGTCAATGTGCTTGGGTTGCTCATTTCTTGCCCTCCTAACTCTACGGAGTATAATACAGCATATAAAGTATTACATTTGTCATACGTTATGTATTACACAGTATTTCAGTAGATAAATTCTAAACCCCGCTGCCCTGTCCTACGTTTATGCTGGAAGATACTCCTGGGAACCGACTTTACCTCCGCTTGGTCGAAACTGCTCTTGAAGATTCAATTGTTACCGATGATGAAGCAGCAATTCTTCGAATCCTGTCTCATGCGCTTGGAGTTCAACCTAGTGATACATCTCTCTGTATCTCAATTGCGAAAGGTGATGAACAATCTCCGTTCGATAAAGATGAATCTCTGCTGGAAATGCCTATGGGGAGTGTTTCGACTTACCAATCAGCTCTTATCGCAGCCTTGGATGATGAAGTTATTACAGAAGACGAATGGGCGTTACTTGATCACTTGAGACAACTCTTGGGAATACAACCCGATCAACACGGTATGATTGAGGAAGCAATCCACGCAATGTCAGACGTTGATGAAGAAGGCCGTAAAAGACTTGAACGGCTTGAGCGATTTATGACCGTGTGTCCATTTGCTTGAGGCTTCAAAAAACGGTATTTGGCTGCTCGACTAAGGACAACCATTAGAAACAGTTTGCGGGTCGAGCAGGCTAAGGTGGAATAATTCCATGCAAATTGTAAACGAAATATACGATGCAGTTGTCGCCCGAGATCCTGAACAACCTGAATTCCATCAAGCAGTATGGGAAGTATTGGAAAGCCTAGGGCCAGCCCTAGAGCGTCATCCAGAATACGTGGATATGGTAAAGAGAATCGTTGAGCCAGAGCGTCTCATTCATTTCAGAGTTCCTTGGGTTGATGATGCAGGTAACGAACACGTAAACCGCGGTTTTCGAATCCAATTCAATGGGGCTATCGGGCCATTCAAGGGTGGGCTACGATTCCATCCATCAGTCAATGCTTCCATTCTCAAGTTCCTTGCATTTGAGCAGATCTTCAAGAACAGCCTAACTGGTCTCCCAATGGGTGGCGGAAAAGGTGGTGCAGACTTCAATCCTAAGGGTCGAACAGATGCAGAAGTCATGCGCTTCTGTCAATCCTTCATGATGGAACTTTGGAGACACATTGGACAAGACTGTGACGTCCCTGCAGGTGACATCGGCGTCGGCGGTCGAGAAATCGGCTACATGTACGGTATGTACCGCAAACTCCGAAATGAATTCCAAGCAGGAGTCCTTACTGGGAAGGGACGTACATACGGTGGTTCACTGATTCGTCCTGAAGCTACTGGATATGGTCTTGTTTACTTTGCTCGTGAGATGCTTGCAGCAGCAGGTAAGTCGTTTGAAGGTGCATTGGTTGCAATCTCCGGTTCCGGAAACGTGGCTCAATTCGCTTGTGAAAAAGTGCTTGACCTTGGTGGAAAGCCAGTAACTATGTCTGACTCAAGCGGCTATATCCATGACCCATCTGGCATCGATCGTGAGAAGTTGGCTTGGATTATGGATCTTAAGAACAACCGTAGAGGACGTATCTCAGAATATGCATCTCACTTTGATGGTGTAACATTCACTGCATCTGCACCGGAGCCAACTCCAAACGGCTTGTGGAATGTCGATGTTGATGTTGCTCTACCATGTGCAACTCAGAATGAGTTGAGTGGACCGGAAGCAGAAATGTTGGTTGCAAACAACGTTATTGCTGTTGCAGAAGGTGCAAACATGCCATGCACTCCTGAAGCTGTTGAAGTCTTCCAGAAGAATGGAATTCTCTTCGCTCCTGGCAAGGCATCAAACGCAGGTGGTGTTGCAACCTCTGGTCTTGAAATGAGCCAAAACAGTCTGCGCCTCTCTTGGACTCGTGAAGAAGTTGATGCTCGTCTTGATGCTATCATGGTTGGAATCCACAAGAACGCTTACGATACTGCAAAGGAATATGGCCGTGATGGCGATTATGTCTTTGGAGCAAACGTAGCAGGCTTCCTCAAGATTGCTGAAGCTATGCTTGCACAAGGTGTTGTCTGACTGATTGAACTTCGTTCAGACCAAGAAAACTCCGAACAATAATACGATTCCCACGAGTGTGAGAATTGAACATACAATGATGTTTGTAATTGCCGAGACATGAGGTTTTTGATGCGATTTATTGTGTTCTATCATCTTCGAGTAGAAGATGATCTCGCAAACAAAGGCTGCGTTAAAGGATAAACAGCAGACTCCTTCAGTAAGCGTAACTGCCAAACTCGAATCGTCTCCAAATAATCCTATCATTGTGGTAACTATGGCGAGAAAGAGGCCTATCATGGATAATGTGGTGCTCACGACACGGGACTGATGTTTGAATTTTGGAGCTCGAATATAGACTCTCTTTTGTCCTTGAATTGGTTGAACCATCGATACAACTTGTGTTTGGGGTTGTATGAGTGCCGGATTTGATGGTTGATTTATTTGTATTGAAGGTGGTTTTTGGACCACATGTCTCTTGGAATCGTTCTCTTGTTCATCGGGAGTCATGGTTGTCTGAGCCGATGTACTTAGATAACTGATTCTCCAACGGCAAATGTTGTTACTCTCAATTCTTGTGTAGTGTGCCCTCCAAAGGGAAGATAAATTGTATAATAGGCAACAATGCCCTCATTCTCGATAAAATTTGGTCCACATTGATCTCCAGCTGGAAATGCATCGGTTCCTCCATCAACACCAATGAAGTATCGTTTTCCAGATTCGAGTGATGTGGGTTCTTCTATTGCGCCACCCACTTCCCATATCGCAACATTCCTATCTGGGCCTGATGTCCATGTTCTTAAATCTCCTGTTTTTCTGTGTAAAGTTCCTGCTGAATCAAGGCACCATAACGTAAAACCCACATCTACTACATTAATTTCTTTCCCGAGACTCTGATATTCAATCATGAAAAGGTAGTCATCATATCCGTCTTCTATCCATGCTCCAACAAAAACTACCTGTGTATGAGCTTCTTTTGAGGCGGTTGAAACAACAGCTTGCGTATTTTGTGTAATAACTTCCAGTTGTGCTATCATTACGTAAGCAGAGGATACGATTGCGATGAGAGATCCTATGAATAGGATCATGGCACCTATTCCCACTTGGGCTAGAATATCTTCAGACTTTTCCATAGTATCAACTCATTAAATCATAACCTGAGGTTGCTCCTCTTGGAACGTAAAAGTCTATTTCCGTAGTGCGACCATTTTCAACGGCTATAACGAAAGTACCACCATAATTATCTCTCAAATCACAATCCCCGTTTCCACCTGGGCTGGTCATACTCAAGATAATATGATAATAGGTTCCAGGAGTAAATTGAGTTATTGCATTTTGGTTAAGACCCGTCCCAGTGAGCGGTGTAGCGAAATCAAAATCTCCTGTGGAGAAATCGAGCATATTATTTGAAGGACCTCCACCGACATTTCCATCGTCGCACATGATTGCCCATTTAACAGAAGTATCTGGGATTGACGATGAGGCATAAGGGAATTTGAATGCAATGTAAATTTGATCGTTTGTATTGCCAAGAGTATCGTAGGTCTCGATTTCAAAGGCCAACACTTGCACCATCGAATTAAGACTTTCTGATTGCTCAATACTTTGTGTTCTTGATCCCATGAAGGCTTGTTCAATGATCATGACCAACATGCCCGCTATAATGGATGAAAACATAAGAATCATGATCATTGTGACCATAGAACTGAGAGCGAATTCAGCTCGCTCGTCGCTCTTGTCCCCCCTCTCCATAAACATTGATGAAAAGGGTGGGCTAAATGCTTGTGCATTGTTTGGTTAGAATTTAACCTTTTGAGGGTATTCAATCCATTGCTCAGACTGAGCGTCGTAGTAAAACAACACACCTTCCGGGTTCTTTGACCATTTAACACCATTTTCTTCCCATTCTTGTCGCTCAGCAGGGGCTTCTTGAAGCAAGTTTGTCTCTTCCTGTCCTTGTTGAACAACCTGTTGCGTGAACGGGCTTACTTTCTCAACGATCTCAGAATTCCTCTTTATCATCCCAAGACCTGCGAGAATCCCTAGAACGAGTACTGCTACGGCGGTCCAAAGCCACATTCCAGAGCCTTGTTCTTCAACTTCAGCCTTGGTTTTGGTTGCATCGCCGGGGTAGGCATCCTTTCTGTCAGGAACCCCATCGCCATCACTATCCTTGGATTCGAGAGCATCGAGAGGGAAATCATCTTCCAAATCATTCACACCATCATTGTCAGAATCAAGTTGTTCCAATGCACATCCGTCATCATCAGAAATACTTGTTGAGTTGGTATTTGGGCAATCATCATCCTTGTCTGTTACGCCGTCGAGATCAGTATCTCTTTGGCTTGAAACACAACCATCTACATCGAGTGTTGGATTGACATCAGTCATTGGGCAGAGATCCTCTGCATTGTTTACGGTGTCCATATCATCATCGAGTTGGGAAGCAGAACATCCTTCTGAGTTCGGCATTTCTCCAATTGGAGTTGCAGGACAAACATCAATATCATTGTAAATTTGATCTTGGTCATCATCGAGTTGACTGTCTGAACAACCGTTTACATCGATGACGGTGATTGGTTCTGTGCCAGGACAAAGGTCAACATCATTCTTGAGACCGTCACCATCATCATCTTTCTGTGCATCTGCACAGCCATCTTGATCGACAGCTGCACCAGCTTCTGTTAATCCACAAAGATCCGCATTGTCAAATACACCGTCATTATCATTGTCTCGTTGTTCAGATGAACAACCATAGCCATCGACTGGACTTCCAGCAGGTGTAGATGGGCATTGATCAACATCATCAGTCATGCCGTCATTATCGCCATCTCTCTGAGAATCAGCGCATCCTGCCGCATCAACGGTTAGCCCAAGAGGTGTTGATTGGCATGCATCGTATGCATCCTTTATTCCATCTAAGTCCCCATCAAGTTCAGTATCTGAGCAACCATTTGTGTTGACAGATTCACCAGCAGGTGTTGATGGACATGCATCACTTGAATTTGGTACACCATCACTGTCATCATCGATTTCAGTATCTGAACATCCAGTTGCATCAACAACTTGCCCTGCAGGGGTGTTTGGGCAAAGATCTGGAGCGTTACCGTTGGCATTATCTCCGTATCCATCGCCATCTTGGTCTGCCCATTGTGTAGGTTCTAGAGGGAATGCGTCAGCATTGTTGCCAGCTTGGTTATCTCCATATCCATCACCATCTTGGTCAGCCCATTGTGTTGAATCAGTAGGGAATGCATCTGGATTGGTTCCAGCTTGATTGTCTCCATATCCATCACCATCTTGGTCAGCCCATTGTGTTGAATCAGTAGGGAATGCATCTCCATCTGTACCGGTTGGGTTATCTCCGTATCCATCACCATCGGAATCTTCCCATTGAGTTGCATCTGTTGGGTATGCGTCTGGATTGGTTCCAGTTGGATTGTCTCCATATCCGTCCCCATCTTGGTCAGCCCATTGTGTGGCATCGGTTGGGAACTTGTCACCATTTGGAGCAGAAGAGTTGTCTCCAAACCCATCGCCATCCTGGTCAGCCCATTGTGTGGCATCGTTTGGCCAAAGATCAGGATTACTGCCACTCGGATTATCTCCGTATCCATCACCATCAGAATCGCTCCATTGAGTAGAATCCGTAGGGAAAGCATCGGGGTATGTGCCATTTGGATTGTCTCCGTATTCATCACCATCTTGGTCAGACCACTGTGTTCCATCACCCGGGAATGCATCCGACATGTTTCCATTTGGATTATCTCCATAGCCGTCACCATCTTGATCAGACCACTGAGAACCATCGAACGGGAATGCATCTAAACTATCATTGTAACTATCGTTGTCAGAATCCACTTGGCTTGATGCACATCCATCGAGATCGACAAGTGATCCAGATGGTGTGTTTGGACATAGATCATCTTCGTTGGCAACACTATCCCCGTCATCATCGAAGACGATATTGAAACAACTCGTATCGCCGATCCGTTGTGTCCCGTCTGCTTCATACAGTTCTGCAAGAGCACAGTATGTGCCAGATGCGGTTGGAGTCGTGTAGTTCCATGTTCCGAGACTCATTCCTTGATAGGTTGCATTGAAAGATGTGAGTGGTGATTGAGCAATCGTTGCGTTTCCAGAATCCAATATCTTAATTTTGTAATCATAAGAATCGCCTACAATGAGGTCTTGCCCACGAATTGTCACATCATTTGTCGGGGAAGTGACGCTTGAAGAGACACTGCTGATGACAATTGATGGGAGTTGAGGGATGAAATCATCATCGTCTAATCCTGTCAAATTCTCGTTCGTATCAATGTTAACCTGAGTACCATTGACGCTAAGAATTCCCACTAGCAAGTGAATGCTCGTTGTTGTAGGTCCAGCCCAAGTGATGTTGTATGAGCGGTTTTCAGTAGTGCTTGTGAACGTGTCAGTACTCTCATCGATGATTGAAACATTGAGTGCTGATTCGAGACTGTTGCTTACAAGGAAGTCATTGAGGAACAGGTTTTCATCAAAGACAAGCCAACGCATATCATATGTCGTTGTCGTTGAAAGGTTTGTCAGTTCGATCAAACCAGTTGTTGATGATGTGACTTCAACTTCAATCATAT
>CALBJF010000118.1 GCA_937892665.1 uncultured euryarchaeote
GTTGCGAAGGCGGCTGGTTCCTGTGCAGTCTATGTTGAGCAACCAAATCCTCTTGGTATCATTGATGGCGGTTATCCTGCATTAAAGGAAATTATTGGCGAACATACTGCCCTTATTGTTGCAATTCAGCCTATTTCGTTGGGATTGGTCGAAGCCCCAGGTAACTATGGCGCTGATATCGTTGTTGGAGAAGGACAACCTCTTGGAAGTCCAATCACAGCAGGAGGCCCAATCTATGGCATCTTTGGCTGCACGAAGGCTTACCTGCGTCTAATGCCAGGTCGAATTATCGGGAGAAGCATTGATGTTGATGGAAAAGAAGCATATTGTCTCACTCTCTCAACCAGAGAACAACACATTCGACGCCATCGAGCCACATCCAATATCTGTACAAATGAGACGCTCATTGCTCTAATGGGCGCAATGCACATGTCCCTTTTAGGGCCGGAAGGTCTTGAAGAACTTGCAATACGGAATATGGCCGCTTGTACTTTTGCTAAACAAAAGTTAGGTTCAATTTCAGGGTTATCAATCGTTCATCAGGATCAATCACATTTCAATGAATTTGCTATCGAAGTCCCTGATACCGGCAAGAACTGTTTGACCTATCTTGAGGAAAAAGGAATCATTGGTGGTTTCGATCTTTCATGGTGGTATCCAGACCAACCGAATCGTTTGTTACTCACATTCACAGACCAGACCTCTGGTGATGATATTGAATACCTCGCTACACAACTTCAGTCATGGGTCAAAGAGGTGGTTGCATGAGTCATCTTTTCGATCATCATGGTGCGCCTGGTAAGGGATATGCTCAACCTAAACCCCTTCTCGATGGTTCCGAACTGTCGCTTCCAGACAATCTTGCTCGCAAGAGTCTTCCACGTTGGCCACGTCTTTCAGAGCCAGAAATGGTTCGTCATTACACTTGGCTTTCGAAGAGAAACTTTGGAATTGACACTGGATTTTACCCGCTTGGTTCATGCACAATGAAGCACAATCCTCGAGTGAATGAAGTGATTGCACAACTACCAGGTATCGCAGATATTCATCCGCATCAGCCTGAACATCAAATCCAAGGACTGCTTTCAATTTATTACGAAATGCAGGAGATGCTTTCTGTTTGCGCAGGTATGGATGCTGTTACATTGCAACCTGTCGCTGGAGCTCAGGGTGAATTCACTGCAATACGATGTTTCCAAGAATACTTCAGACATCGTGGTGAACATCAAAGGACGAAGGTAATTGTTCCTGATTCTGCCCATGGAACAAACCCTGCAAGTGCTGCTATGGCTGGATTTGAAATTATTGAAATTCCAAGTAAGGTCGATGGCCGAATCGATCTAGACGCATTGCGTGCAGTTGTTGGAGACGATACTGCGGCCATGATGATTACGAATCCAAATACCCTCGGTTTGTTTGAACATGATATTGCTGAAGCATCTGAACTCGTTCATGGTGTTGGCGGACTTATGTATTATGATGGAGCAAACTTCAACGCTATTCTAGGCAGGACAAGCCCTGGCCTAATGGGCTTTGATGCAGTTCACTACAATCTTCACAAAACCTTCTCACAGCCTCATGGTGGTGGAGGTCCAGGCTCAGGCCCAATTGGTGTAAAGCAACATCTTGCACCATTCTTACCGACTCCTATCGTATCTCGAAGAGAAGCCATTGAATCTGAACAGGAACAAGCAGTGGATGAATTCTGGTATACTTGGCATGAACCCGAACATACGATTGGTAAGGTACAACAATGGCATGGAAATGCTGGTGCAATCATTCGTTGTTGGGCATACTATCGACGATACGGTAAGGAACTTCGAACCATGTCCGAGCATGCAGTATTGAACGCCAACTATCTTCGCCATGCAATCCATAGAGAAGCAAAAGCAGCCGGTGTTGATCATATGTTCGTTGATGGTGCAGAGACTGTTGTCGCAAAGCACGAATTCACACTCTCTCTTGCACCCGCAAAAGAATCACTTGGTATTTCAGCCATGGATGTCGCCAAAGGTTTGCTCGATATGGGATACATGGCTCCAACCGTGTATTTCCCATTGGTCGTTCCAGAATGCATGATGATCGAACCGACTGAAACTGAATCGAAGGACACGCTTGATACGTTTGCGGAAGATTTCGCTAAAGTATTGCAAGTCGATGCTGAAACATTACACAATGCTCCAATCACAACGCCAGTGCGTCGTGTCGATGAAGTCTATGCAGCACGTAATCTCTGTCTGCGTCATCCATTCGATGAGTGACGACTGAATTCAATTGGTTCCTGAGTGAATTGAAGCATCTCCCAAGTGAGTTGTGATGAATGCACAAGCATAGCGAATCCAATAAGTACAACTTCAAGAAGAGTCCAAGCCCAAGAAATTGTTGCGATTGAGATGACAATGGTCGTTGCTAGGATCATCAAACCAATGAGACTAATCTTAGGTCTGAAACGCACAAGTATCTTTTCTTCCATTTCGATTACATTCAATGAAATCATCTGTAGCCATCCTTTTCGGAGGATGAGTGTATCCCCACTATGTTGAATTCCAACGTAAGGATGCTTTCCTAAGCGTGCGAGAAATTCTTCCCTTGTGGAGGTATAGACTTGTTCCATTCTACTCTGAGTTGATAGTGGTATGACTTAATCTCATCGCCTATATCCAACAATCAAATGAAGTGGGAGTTCTTCGCAAGGACATGGTGGGATTGTTTGTTGATGGTTGGTTCCCGTCAGAGAAAAATCCCGTCATGATCATTCCCCTTTTCACAATGGCTTGGTCTCTTTTCACGCTTGTCTGTCCAATCTTGCTAATCATCTCTGGAAAATACACAGAAGTTGTGCCGTGGTTCATTTTGGCATCAATTCTTCTTCTTGGTTTCGCTCTTTTCTCCACGATGTCGCAAAGAAGAGTTTTGATTCTTCATAGAGGCGTTCACGTTAGTGGACTTCTGATGTCCTTGGCACTTATTCTAGCATTCATCGAATCTGTATCTCCTTGGGTGTCTTTAGGAGTCGGCTGGATTCAATTTGGCATTACCTATCAGATCGCTAATCGAACTTCTGCAGGTTTTGGTGTTCAGTTTCGACATCAATGGAATCCGAAAACTCCTCTTGAGATATCTTCGATTCAAAAGAACCAGTGGCATTTGCTCAACACCAGAGCTTCAAATGGATTGATGGCTATTTTAAGGAAAAAAAGAAGCATTGGAGCCTTGTATTGTACCTTTGAAGAGGACGGCTGTTGGTTACATCTCGATGTTTTCAGCAAAGAATATTTTGATCTAAATGGCATTCTCATCGAAGAAGAGTGAGGTTATTTTTGTAGGATGGCCAAGGGTCATCTAAAAGAACCATCCGCGACGGGGAAGATACATGGATGTAACCATCTTACTCGGTTCGAAATCGGACATGCCTGTTGCTGAAAAGTGTACCAAAATCCTCAACCATTTTGGCGTAGATTACCAATTACGTGTAGCATCTGCTCATCGTTCTCCTAAATTTGTTGAAGAAATCATTCACAAAGCGGAAAAAGATGGTTGCAAAGTCTTCATCGCTATGGCAGGTCTTGCGGCTGCATTACCTGGTGCAGTTGCTGCTTTGACCACAAAGCCAGTGATAGGAGTTCCATGTGGAGGAAAGGTTCCATTCGATTCTCTCCTCTCAATTGTCCAACTTCCTCCCGGTGTACCTGCAGCTACTGTCGGTGTTGACCGTGGAGACAATGCTGGGCATCTTGCAGTACAGATGTTGGCTCTTATCAATGATGATATGGCTCAGAAACTAGTTCAAGATAAGCTCGACCAAATTGAACGTGTCCTAAAGATGGATCGTGAAGTAAACGGCGGGGTTTGAAATGTTTGATGCACCTGAATTCATCGAAGAATCGATTGAGCAAATGAAAGCTACAATCGATGATATCGCAATCATTGCGTGTTCAGGTGGCGTTGATTCAACCGTTGCTGCCGTTATTGCTAGCAAGGCTGTGGGGAATCTCCTGCATTGCGTCTATGTCGATACTGGCTTCATGCGCAAGAATGAGACTGAAGAAATCGAAAGAATGCTTTCAGAGCAAGGAATCAATCTCGTTACAGTAAAGGCCGCAGACAGATACTTTGAGGCGCTTCAAGGAGTTACAGAACCTGAGGAAAAGCGTAAGGTCATTGGAGAACTCTTTATTCGAATCTTTGAAGATGAGCAAAAGAAATGCGGTGCGAAATATCTTGTTCAAGGAACCATTGCTCCAGATTGGATTGAATCCGGTGGCGGTGTCCGTGATACGATTAAGTCGCATCACAATGTTGGAGGATTGCCTGAAGATATGACGTTAGAAGTTGTAGAACCTCTACGAGACTTGTACAAGGATGAAGTCCGTGAACTCGCAAGAGAACTCGAAATCATCGTTGCAGAGCGTCAACCATTCCCTGGACCTGGGCTTGCTGTACGGACCCTTGGCGATCTCACTCCTGAACGTGTAGAAGTCGTAAGAGAGGCATGTGCAATTGTCGAAGAAGAATTTGAATCAGCAGCAGCAGCCGGTGAAATGGAACTTCCTTGGCAATACTTCGCAGCCCTTCTCCCAGTCAGATCTGTTGGTGTTCATGGCGACGTTCGTGCTTACGGTGAAACCGTAGTCGTACGTGCTGTCAAAAGCATAGACGGAATGTCTGCAAGATACTCCGAAATCCCTCACGCAATTCTGCAAAAGATTAGCACACGTATCACGAATACAGTCAAGGGCGCAGTAAATCGAGTTGTATACGATATTACGCACAAACCACCTGGTACAATCGAGTGGGAATAGAGGCGCCGATTGTGG
>CALBJF010000119.1 GCA_937892665.1 uncultured euryarchaeote
AGAAGGCCTGTGCTGGTGAAGATGCAAGTCAAGAAATCGAAGAAACAGTTGAATCAGAATTTGCTGCTGACAAGATTAAGGCTGAGATTCGTGAACTTGCAAGTCAAGACCTGAGATTCGGTATCGCTGCTGATTCAGATTCATTCCTTCACATGGTAAGTCGTCAAGACAGAATTGCGGATTATGCACAAAATGTAGCAGAACAGCTTTCCTTCCGCCCACTCATGGAAGATGAGACTGCTCGAGAAAATTTGGTTGAGATGGCTGAAGTTGTTTCCAAAACAGTCGCTAAGTATGAAGATCTGATTGAGGCTCTACGCCAATACCACATCAGTGGTCGTACGAAGGCTGGAGTCGATGAGGTCTATGCATTGATTCGCGAAGTCAATCTCGTTGAACACGAAGCAGATGGTGTTGAAGCAAATGCTGCGGCATACGTCTTCACCAACGGTGATGATGAGCCATTGGCTGCTATGCACATGTATCGTGTCCTACAACGACTTGATGATGTTGCAAATGCTGCGGAGAAGGCTGCAAATGCCCTCTTGCCATTGCTTCGTCGATGACCGTTTTCTTCAAGTGAGAAGAGAATGAGGCTTGCCCATCCGAGCCGTTCTCAATCGAGGTAACTCAATCGAAGAATCCGGCTTCAGGAGTAATCGACATGGGTATGGATCCAGGATTGAAAGCAAAACTGCAAAAGCAACGCTACCACATTGTTGGAGAACATGGTGGCGTTAAGACCTGCCACTGGACAAAAGAATCACTTCTACGTGACCGTGTCTGCTACAAAGGGACATTCTATGGAGTGAAGAGCCATACGTGCATGCAGATGTCTCCTGTTGTTGATCAATGCAATCTTGCTTGCACATACTGCTGGCGAGAACCGCACATGGATACGCTTGAGTTAACGGATCAAGACCCTCTCGAACTCCTTTACGAAAGTGTTCGAGCACAACGCCGATTGCTCTCAGGATTTGGTGGGAATGACAAGGTTACTCCTGAAAAATTCAAAGAAGCTCAAGACCCGAAGCATGTGGCAATTTCACTCAATGGTGAACCAACCCTCTACACCAAACTTGGTGAATACATGGATTTGTGCCATAAGCATGGTATGACAACAATGCTTGTTACAAACGGAACCCTTCCTAAAGTCTTAGAGAATTTAGACACCCTTCCAACACAACTCTATGTATCGGTTGATGCCCCTAATAAGCAAGTATTCGATGAAGTATGTCGACCAAAATGGGGTAATGGTGCGTGGAATCAGTTTGAGAAAACCATCGATTTACTTCCAAGCCTCGACACTCGAATTGTATGCCGACATACCATGATGAAGGGCATCAACATGTCTTCTGAACACATTAAACAATTTGCAGCCCTTGATAATCGTGCAGATCCAGATTGGATCGAGGCGAAGGGCTACGTCTATGTTGGCCATAGCAGAGAGAACCTCTCTATGGAGAACATGCCAAGTCACGAAGATATTCTTGACTTTTCAAACGAACTTGCACCACAGGTTGATCGCCGTATTTTATCTGAAAGTCGACCAAGTCGTGTGGCTCTCATCGGTCGAGAGATTGTTCCGATTCCTCTTCCAGATCCTGAGATGTTTTTCCCTGAAGATTTGGGTATTGCGCCACCAACCAAAAAACTCCCATTAATCCAAAATTAGTTTTTGTTCATAAAGAGTCGAACGTTGAAGTTGTCATGGAACAACAATTGAACCCGAATATATTGCTTGTAGGTGTTGGCGGAATTGGTGGTATGACCATCGAACTTCTCGCTCCAGCACTTGAACGAATTCAGAGAACATGCACAATCACGCTCATGGATGGAGACATTGTCGAGGCCACAAATCTTGGTCATCAACGGTTTACAAAGTCTGATATTGGCAAGCCAAAGACAGAAGTGCTTGCTCAAAAGTTTACAGATTTTGAATTTGTAACATGTCATTCTGTTCCTGAGAATCTAAGAACTGCAGAGCAACTTGAGGATTATGACTTCATTCTCATAGGCGTTGATCGCCCTCTTCCTCGGCGATTAGTTCACGCTTCAGAAACCCCATGGATCGACATGAGGTCTACTGGAGATGGACACGTTTATTTTACTAATGAATCACATGTTGATTTGGTAACGATGATGACACCAGACCATGAACCTGCAAGTTGTCAAATCAAGGGAGCACTCGAAGCAGGAAACATTC
>CALBJF010000120.1 GCA_937892665.1 uncultured euryarchaeote
ATTGCAGCAGCTCCAACTTCATCCCCAATCCTATCGAGAAGAATAGCAAGATTTGCTGTTGCCGGCGCATGGTCTGGATTGAGGTCGAGGCATATTTGGAATGCTTGTCTTGCTCCGCGAGCATCTTGTTGAGCTTCTAATAGAACGCCTCGATTAAACCAGGCCATGTCACAAGATGGATCAAGGGCGATTGCTTTGTTAAAAGCTACGAGAGCTTCTTGTGGATTATTGGAGCGAGAATGGGATTCCCCTTCTTCGAGAAGTTCGTTTACTTGGTCGTCTACAGACTCAGTTTCATTTACTGATTCTGAGAATTCTTTGGCAGGCTGTTCTTCTGCTTGAGATTCGGCCTCCGCATCCTCTTGGATGGGGGTGTTTTCCTCATTTCCGAGGCCGGCTGAACGCATAGCATCAGCCATGTCATTCATTAATGAGTCTGACATTTCTTTGTCCGCTTCACCATCATTCATGAACTGCACCTAACCTTTGGCATGACTGTTATGGCATAAGCATTGTTCCTTGCTGGTTATACGATGATGCATGGTTTCTTCTATCACTTCTGTATGGGAATGCCATGGCAGAAACACCATTGCGCATTATGGGACTCTCAGGTTCTTACGGGAAATCCTCTAAGAATGGAATGCTTGTTGATTTGGCTCTGAGGAAAGCAAAAGAATTAGGTGCAGAAATCACATTTTGGGATTTAACTGAGCAACCACTGCCACTCGTAGGTGCTGAAGGCAGTTGGAGCGATCCTATGACCAAGAAATTCCAGGAAGAAGCATCA
Organism: uncultured euryarchaeote; assembly: GCA_937892665.1. Taxonomy (GTDB): domain Archaea; phylum Thermoplasmatota; class Poseidoniia; order Poseidoniales; family Poseidoniaceae; genus MGIIa-L2. The sequence goes on from CALBJF010000120.1 coordinate 788, forward strand.
AATTGTGATGGTTTCCTTGTATCTTCACCGGAGTATCATGGAACAATGTCCGGTGTAATGAAAAACACTTTTGATTGGGTTTATGAAAAGCATGTTGGAGGGAAAATCTTCGGCCTCATGTCCACACTTGGTGGTATGGAGAACTCCAACACTCTCAATCACATGCGAATTATGGTTCGATGGCTTCATGGGATTGCTGTTACTCAACAACTAGCGATTGGTCATGTGAAAGATGCATTTGATGAAGAAGGAAATTTGATTGATAAAGACTCAGATCATCGTTTGCAAACACTTGTTGAATCAGTACTTAACACAGCAGAAATGTATCGTAACTCTCAGTGATTGTATGCAACCGAGTAAACCTTTTTTTGAGGATGAATTCGGAGGAAGTTATCTTCTTCTTGAACCTGGTTCGTTTACAATAGGTGATCAAAATGGTTCAGGTCATCCCAATGAACAACCTTGTACAGTAGTGACTCTTTCTGAACCTATCTTTCTCGGGGCTCGTCCGGTAACTCAGATTCAATGGTCTACTCGAATGGGTTCTAATCCTTCCAAATTTCAAGATGGTTGGAGTGCTGGTCTTCGACCCATTGAAAGTATATCATTTGAAGAAGTGCTCCACTTTCTAGAAGTGTTAAATTCCGAACCTTGCACATATCTTGGCCTAAATGGAAAATGGCGTCTCCCATCAGAAGCTGAATGGGAATATGCTGCTAAAGCAGGTACATCGACGCGATGGTCTTTTGGAAATAAAGATTCAGAATTAGATGCCTATGGATGGCATGCTGGAAATAGTGGCGCCACCACCCGAGAAGTTGGGTCAAAGAAAGCCAATCAATGGGGATTTTATGATATGCATGGCATGATTCATGAGATGACCACCGATCATTGGAATAAAGACCACGAAAATCATGAATGTACTCAGTTTCCAAGGGAAAATTCCAATCCTGAATATCGAGTTGCTAAAGGAGGTTCTTGGTTCACTGAAAGCGATTCGTCAAGGTCTTCGTCGCGCCGCAAATTCAGTATTCACGAAGGAAGGGACGGAATCGGTATTCGTCTCGTCTGGGAACCAACGGAGAAGATCCAATGAAGTATTATCATAATCCAAGATGCTCCAAAAGTAGGCAAGGATTGACATATCTTTCGAGTAATGTAGAGATTATTCTTTACTTGAAGGAACATTTATCCGCTTCAGTTTATGTCTCAATACTGGAACGTTATGATGGTGATGTTCTCAAACTCTTGCGCACTCAGGAACCACCTGCGAAAGGACGGAACTTAGGTTCTTACAACATTGACGAATTAGGCGAATTTCTAAGCCAGAATCCTATAGTGCTTCAACGACCAATTTTGGATGATGGAGAATCAATTATCGTAGGCAGACCTGTTGAAAACATTCAAAAATATTTGGATAATTAATCTCCATTTCGTTCTTCAATATCGACTTCGAAACCAACTTCCTCTAAATGTTGATTTGGAGGAACTTGGCCAGGTTTGGTGTTCCAATTCACAGAAGAAGAATCCTTGACTAATCTTAATACGTTTAGATTGATGAAAACCTGTAAACCTGCTTGAGTCCTATGAACAACTGGAGATACTTCTTCGTGATAGGTTTGGCTCATATGCCAACATATTTGTTCAAACGTTTTCGTTCCGTTGCAAAGTTCCCACAATACGCTGTTTTTATCGAGCAATGGTCTACGCAATTCCCTTGGCGCACGGAAGAGTTTAGCTGCTATTTTCTCGATACGTCCAAACTTCTTTTCAAATCGCAAAACCACGGTTTTCCCAGTAACCCCTTCAACCTCTGGGTGTGATTTAGAATCACCCGTACGTCCCCACCAGACTGGAAGGCGGGTTGGGTACATCTTTGCCCATGGATGTTGATCTATCGTTGAAAGTTCCATGTTATCAACTCAAAAATCTGTCCAAGTCCAAGTGACGAGCGTAATCATGGATACAACGCCAAGCAATGCAGACAGTTTGGTCGCTTGTACGCGTTGAGTGAAATTACGTAAGTACCATGTTAGTACACCGAAAACGGCTACGAATGCCCATAAGATGTACCATAGTGGTTCATCTCCGTCCATGCATGGTCATTGGCAGGTAGGTCAAGGCTGTTTCCCTAATCTGTCGAGATACTGTTGGCCATAGTGCTGCCATTGTTCCATAGACCACCCATCAGGAAGGCCAGTGTCTGGTAATGCGGGTGAACTTGGTTCAGGTTCTACTCTTGGTTGGTGAGGAATTGTATAGGCTTGGCTAGCAGGAGGGCCATCTGTTATGGGTGGACCTTGAATTATATTTTCCTCATCTTCAAATGGAGTAGATTTTCTACGAATGATTAATGAAATTAGCATCAACATGACAAGGGCAATACCTCCCGTAATCATCGTT
>CALBJF010000121.1 GCA_937892665.1 uncultured euryarchaeote
CGATACAAATTCAATATCCGTGCGGCTTCCATGAGTTTAGGTGGCCCAGGAGCAATTGAATGGACTTCCTCAGAAGAAGACAGTGTGAACCGATATGCTAACGAAATGGTACGTGCTGGAATTGCTTTGTTTATTGCAGCAGGCAATACCGCAGTATCTGCACAAATTGGTACGCCTGGCTCTGCGGAAGACGCAATTACAGTCGGGGCACTCGACAAGAATTCAGCGATTGCTGTGTACTCAAGCCAAGGTCCAACCGAAGAAGGCCGAGTCAAACCAAACATTGCCTATGTGGGGAGCAATGTCATGTCTGTTGCCTTCAACACTGGAGATCAATACACAGACATGTCAGGAACTTCAATGGCAACCCCAGGTGCTGCAGGAGTAGCAGCACTCATGCTCCAAGCAAATCCAGATCTTTCACCTTTCGACATTCGAAACATCATGCAGGAAACTGCCACTTATCGTCAATGTGCTTACATGCTTGCAAATGAGCCATGTGTTGAAGATTTGATTCCTAAGAACCGCCAGAACAATGTTTACGGCCATGGAGAAGTAAGAGCCTTAGACGCTGTTCTAGAAGCTGCACAAGAAGATTACGAATTCGATACTTCAATTTCAGTGGTTGTCTCAACAACAATTGGCGAGCATAATAGGATTCATCTCGAACGTGGAGATTCAGTTTCTTTTGATGTCGTGGGAGATCTTGAAACGGTTCAGTGGAGAAGCAATCACCTTCGTGATGATTGGTCAAACATCCACGGTTTCGATGATGGAAATCCCTCGGGCGAACTTTACTTGATTGATATCGTTCACCAGTTGGAACATCTTCCCGGAACAGATGTGATGGGCAATCATACCATCTCTCTACGTGGAATCCAATACAATGAATCTGGAGGCCAGTCCTCCTCTACACCACTTGTCACTGCTGAAGTAATGATTATGGATGCAAATACCGATGTCATCCCAGATGAAGAAAGCAAAGGTCTTCCAACAGTTGGTATAATTGGAACAATGGCCATCATTGCCCTAGGAATCGCTGCATCATCCCGGGAAGACGAAGATACGGTTGATGAGCAGTAATTGCGAACCCTATGTTGATATGTGGATTTGATTAGGTAAGGTTGGGCGAGTCATATGGTTGGAGAAGCACACGTATCAATGATACCAACAACGCCGAAGAAAGTATGGTCTGCTAATGTAAACGGTCACGCTGTACAAGCGCTTGCTCCTTCAAACGCCATTCTGCTCGACGTTTTACGAGATGAAGTAGGGATGCTTGGTGTCAAGCGTGGATGCGATCTTGGGACCTGTGGCTGTTGTACAGTCTTGGTTAACGGTGAACCTCGTCTTTCATGCCTCTGTCTTGCAGGTCAAGTTGAAGGCGATGATATTACAACAGTCGAAGGACTTGCTGAAGGGGCGCATTTAGCACCAATTCAAACCTGCTTCGCAACACACGGCGGCTCTCAATGCGGATTCTGCACACCCGGTTTTCTCATGGCTGCTGAGGCTTTGCTCGATTCAAATCCAGAACCTTCTCGTGAAGAAATTTCTTGTGCGATCGACGGAAATCTGTGCAGATGTACCGGATATCAACAAATTATCGATTCAATAGAAGCTGCTGCGGAAATTAAGCGAGGAGATGCTCCTGCTCCAACACCTGCAAGCAACCCTCATCCAAATCCTCACCCTGAAGGACCAGACCAGCCATCGATGCCACCGGGCCATGCGAGATGATCTCATGTCAGGTGGATATAGACAGCAACCAGGGGCTTCAGGTGGAACCACTCGAAAAGATGGGAAGCGTGTTGCAGGGAAACAAAAGTTCCCTCCTCCTGGTTCTGGCGGTTCACATCCAAACATGGCGCCTCGAGATCTCGATTGGATACCAGAATCTGTCGGTGGTAATGAGCCGCAACCTGCCGGCTCCCACATCCATGATAGGTATCGAACCGGTACCTCGGTCGGCAAACCGCGTGCTTTGGTCGATTCGCACGCTAAAGTAACTGGACAAGCATGGTATGGTGACGATGTACGTTTGCCAAACGAAATTATTGGAAAGATTCTACGATCGCCTCATCACTATGCCAAAATCAAATCAATTGACACCTCAAAGGTCGAAGCATTGCCGGGTGTTCTTGCTGTCGCAACAGGCCAAGATGCTCCGAATACCTTCGGTGTCCTTCCCGTTACAAAGGATGAACACGCAATGGCAGTCGATAAAGTTCGACACGTTGGAGATCTTGTTGCATGCGTAGCTGCAATTGACGAAGCGACTGCTATGGAAGCCCTGAACCTCTTTGAAGTCGAATGGGAAGTGCTTGAACCGGTTTTCGACCCAAGGAAAGGCTTGGAAGACCAAGACGAACCTATTCACTGGCGTGGCAAGTATCACGTGGGAAAGACAAATGTTCAGAAGCGTGTATTCCAAGAATTCGGTGACCGTTCGTTGGTTGAAGAACCATCTGCATCATCGCATGGAAAGTGGCGAATGGAAGGTGTCCATCACGGATTTACCGAGCCGCATGCAGTCGTGGCTCATTGGGATCCAAACGGACGTCTGCAATTATACACGCCTCAACAAGTTCCCCATTATGCACACCGGGCTCTATCGACTGTCCTCGAGGTTCCAATGCACCAAATCAATGTCATACGAACCTTTGTTGGTGGTGGATTCGGAGGCAAATCTGATCCATTCCCTCATGAGATGTGTGCCGCTATACTTTCACGAAAGGCAGGGCGTCCTGTCCGTATCAATTTCAGCAGGGAAGAAGTCTATTGGATTAATCGAGGCCGTCATCCAAGTCATATTGAAGTCAAGATGACTGCAGATGAAGAGGCGCGGATTTCTGGTTTTGATATCGACGCTCTCATCGATGGTGGAGGCTTTGCATCCTTCGGACACGTAACTTCATACTACAACGGTGTCCTCGCAACAGCGCCATACGAACTCGGTTCTTTCCACTACACAGGTGCTCGGGTTTGGACCAACAAACCAGCCAGCGGAGCAATGCGTGGCCATGGTGCTGTAAACACAAGATGCGCAGTCGAAGTTGGTCTTGATGAAATGGCTGAGCAACTTGAAGTCGATCCAATCGATTTGCGACTTGCCAACCTCTTGCCACCTCATAGTCGAACTATTTCCGGATTCCGAATCACATCTAATGGGATGCGAGAAGCACTTGAACGTGTACGTAAAGGATCAAACTGGGATGAGAAATTTAGACAAATGCCACTCGGAAAAGGAATTGGAATTGGCTGCGGTTTCTTCATCTCAGGTTCTGGATTACCTATCCATTGGGATCCAAACAGATTCCCTCACGCAACGGTTCACATGCAGATTGACATGGATGGAGGGGTAACTGTTCACACAGGTGCTGCAGATATTGGCCAAGGTTCTACGACTGCTGTCGCTCAAGTTGTGTCAGAAGTGTTAGCACTTCCAATCGAGATGATTCACGTTCGTTCTCATGAGAGTGATACAAGCCCTGTCGATTTAGGATCTTACTCAAGCAGAGTTACGTTCATGAATGCAAATGCAGCCATACGAGCAGCATTGGACATCCGAGAAAAGTTGCTTAATGCTGCCTGGGAAATGATTGGATATCATCCGGACGTTTTGGTCCTTAATGATCGAAGAATCTACTACAAACACGACCCTGCAGTCGGTGTTTCATATCTCCAAGCTCTCCATAAAGCCCAGGAAGACAAAGGCTCGTTAATTGCAAGTGGCGCATATCGCTCCCCTCCAATGGGTGGCGTTCACAAAGGTGCTGCTGCTGGACTGGCTCCAGCCTATTCATTCTCTGCATACGTTGCTGAAGTCGATGTAGATGTTGAAACCGGTCTCATTTCTTGTACGGATGTATGGGCTGCGCACGATTGTGGAAAAGCTCTCAATCCTCTTGCAGTTGAAGGGCAAATCATTGGTTCCTGCCACATGGGCCTCGGACAAGTCCTGTCTGAAAAGATGGTTTATGGCCGAACTGGGCATCTTCAAAATCCAAATCTTTTGGAATACAAGATCCCGTCGGTTCACGAAATGCCGAACGTAACACCGATTATTGTTGAATCATCTGACCCAGAAGGACCATTCGGGGCAAAGGAAGCAGGAGAAGGGCCATTGTTACCAATTCTCCCTGCTGTTGTCAATGCTGTCTATGATGCGATAGGAGTCCGTATCAGAGAATTACCACTTACTCCTGATGTTGTCTGGAAAGCCGTTTCTGCCAAGACAAGATCGCTTGACGGTATTGATCCAACCGATTTGCCAGCACCTCGTTTGACTCATAGTCCTCTCCAAGCGACATTGGTCGAGCGTGGAACCGAACATAAGGCACGTGATAAAAAGAGACAACGAAGCGAAGATACGTCTGCATATGTCAACGGTGTTTTGTTTGGTTTCGATCCTGAGATACCGATGGAAGATCAAGTCGAAGGATGGAGAACTGCTGTTGAGCCGGATCCAGAACAACTCGCAGAACTGGGTTTGGCTGGAAAAGCATGGCTCAAGCAAGAACAACGCCACATGGGGGGTGAGCAATGATGCTTATGCCGCCGTTTGAACTCCATCATCCTAAATCTATAGAAGAAGCCTGTGAGATGGCTTCTTCATTCATGGAACTCGGTGAATCCTTCGATTGGGTTGCTGGTGGAACAGACTTGCTTCCTAATTACAAATGGCACATCAATGTCAAAAAGCATGTCATATCACTTGCTAAGATATCTGGAACTGATACAATTTCAATGACCGAAATCGGGGCAATGGCTCGCCTTAGTGCAATCACGGAATCAAAAGACGTTCATCCACTCCTTGCAGAAGGTGCAGCCAAAATTGCTTCTTCATTGATTCGTAATAACGCTACACTTGGAGGAAATCTTTGTGTTGATACCCGTTGTTTCTGGTTCAATCAAAGTGAGGACTGGCGTCGTTCAATCGATTGGTGCCACAAGGAAGATTGCGGTACTGGGTCTGATTGCAGAGTTATTCCAAATCAGAATACACTCTGTGTTGCGACGTATCAGGGTGATCTTGCTCCTTCATTGATGGTCCTTGAAGGCACCATCCACCTCATAGGGCCTAACGGTTCTCGTGAAATACCTGCTGAAGAGTTTTTCCAACTCGATGGAATTACAAGAAACGTACTCCAAGAAGGTGAATTTATTCTAAAAGTAACATTCCCAGAAAACGTCTCTTCAAGAGTTGGTTCTTATCACAAACTACGTGTTCGTGAATCATGGGACTTCCCTGAAGCAGGAGTCTCTGCTGCATGGATTCCTGGTGACGGTACAACTCTCCGAGTTGCTTCAACAGCGCTTGAGTCCATTCCTCGTCTTCATTCGGAACAGGTTGCAAAACTTGCTGGTAAATTCAGCTCAACTCATATCAAAGATCTGTCCGAAGCAGTAATGAAATCGATCAAACCTGTAAACAATACAACACTTCCTCCACGGTACAGGAAAGCGATGGTCAGAGTATTAGCGAAGCGTTCACTCAATCAGATTTTGGAGGCTTCTGAATGAAGGGGAGATGCCTCCTCGTCCTTTCTTTGATGCTATTGGCATTTCTACCAACTTCCTCTGCACAATTCCCTGATAATAATCCATGGGAATTTGGTTGGGAAAGTGACGTAGAGCCGAGTTATGAGCTCATGCTCGATGGTGAAAAGTGGAAACTTGAAGATGCCCTCTACTTCTATGTGGAAAACACTCGAATGAGTGACCTTTCTTTGACTATTTCAGTTGAATTTGATTCGGAAGACGAGTTGTTAGAGGCCACCTACGATGAAGAAATCTCCGTCCCCTCACAAGAAAACAAAACATTCACAGTAGATTTGCTCAGTTCGAATCCAGATGATGTGCGTGGATTCTCTACTGATTCATCCTTTTCGATTAAGATAACAGCCACTGAGACGGCGGGTTCGCAAGAGATATCCAGTAAAGAAATCGAAGCTGATCTTAAGGTTCCTCGATCACACAAACTCGTTCCAGAAGCAACAACACCGACATATGCCATTTCTGCAGGAACTTGGGTTGAAGCGACACTTCATCTCAACAATATGGGCAACTCCGTAGATGCTGCAAAGGCGATAGAAGTCGAGGTTCGAAGTTGCCCTCTCCTTGACATAACGGGTCTTGATTCTGCTCTGAACGTACAGGTACAACCGACTGGAATAAATGGTCAAGAAGCAGAACCCTTTATTTTCAGAATTGAGCCATCTTCTGCCCACCCTAGCCGTACGTGTGAAGTTACTATTTCAATCACCTCAGAAGGGAATAATATTCAGAGGAGTGTCATCTTTGATATCGAAATACAAGACGGGGATGGATCTGATTCTAATTCCGATTCAGGAACGGATTCAGGTTCCTCTAGTTCAGGCTCCTCAGATGAGGACTCCTCGGCGCTTCCTTCTGTAAGTTTCTTGATGACTTTCGTTTTGGTCGGAATCGCTGCTTTAACACGTTCTAAAAACGATTGAGTGACCCGAAAACTGGTAGGAATCAAGCCTATTTTTATACCAAATTAGACTAAACGTCAAGGCAGAATCATTATGTGTGTAACGAGGTTCCGAAGAAAGGAACATACTACTCTTGTAGTAGAAATGAGGTATAATTATGGCAGAAGCAGAGAAAACAAAACTCTCTGTTGAAAAGAAACTATTGGCAGGTCTTGTCGTTTCTATTCTTCTTTCCACAACACTCATTGTTCTCGCAAGTTCTTCCAAAGAAACAGTTTTCTCCCCTTATGTGCGAGATGCTGACGGGGCCTACCAATATCAACAACTGACCAAGATGAGAGACTCTCTTGGAGAAGACGATGGATACGAAATCTACAACACTATGTCGACTCCAATGCTCGTCAATGACTGGCAAGACCCTCACAGAACCATGCTGATCATCACTGCACCAGAGAAACCATTCGATGCTGCTGAAGCTAACGCAATCCATGACTTCGTAACCGAGAAGGGCGGGAAAGTAATTCTTGCAGCAAGTTCAACAAATGCGCAACGGGTTGCGGATGAGTTTGGAATCCTCTACTTTGATGCCCCTATATTGGACCAAAAGTGGTTCTATGAAGTCGCCAATTCTGTTGGGGAAAGAGAACCTGAAGACCAAACTCGCTTGTGGTCTGTGGCTTCCGTAAATCAAGATCTTGATGATATGGACGAAGCATCTTTGCGTACTCCATGCACCGAAGAACTGGTATCCAATTCCCAAGTAGACAACTGCCGTATGCCAGTTCTTTTCCACTCACCTACTGCCATTCAAGTTCTTGACGTTGAAGATGATAGTAGAGAAGTCAGTGTTCTTGCTTCTGCAAGCGACCAAGCATTCGTTGCTCGTTCAGGATACGATATCAACAACGTAGCCAATCCAAAGACGGGTAAAACCGACCTTATGATTCGAATCGATTATCCTGGCATTGAAGCATATGATAAGACATCAGACAAAGATCTTGGCAAAGTCGATGTCACTGGAAGCATTGTGTTCGTATCTGACCACTCCGTTCTGGCTAACCATCTTTGGGACGAAGCGGATGCAGACCTTACCGGTAAGCAACAATGCGGTTCCGATTTGTATCCTGATAATGCTCACTCCTGCTGGGACACAGACCCTGATGGTCTTGTTGCAGCCCAAGGTGACACCAAATGGAACGGTAATCAACTCTACTTCCGTGCTCTCATTCGAGACATGATGGAATTCGATAATGAGGAATTATCAACAACCATTACTCGAAACCAAGATGAGTTTAACATCGTTTTCGATGAAAGCCGTCACGTTTCTAGTGCACTCACTCAACCATTCACAGAAGCAATCGGAGCAGTAGTTTTGCTAACAAGTGATACATATCTCAAGTGGCTTATCATCTTGAATTTGTTTGCGCTTCTTGCGATCGCTATCATGGTTGTTCCAGAAAAAGAAAATTGGCGACACGTCTTCGATTTAACTCGATTCAGAGAGCGACCCACAAAGATAGATTCATCATTGTATCAGGTCCGTGTCCGGGAGGCTTTCCTATCGAAAGTCCGACAATTTAATGATCTCACGCGAGACGAATTCGTCCGCAAGACCCCTGCTGAAATTATGCAGATGGTTCGTGAACCCCGCCTTGTTGAACTTGTAAGTTCAGCAAGATCATATTCCAACGAAGAACTAAGGGAAATTATACCCATAGTCCGACGTTGGGGAAACTGAAAAAATATAGGAGGAAATTGACATGCAGCCCCCCGCACCACCAGCAACCCCGCCCGCGCCAGTACCTGCAGCGCCAGCGGCACCAGCGCCACCAATGCAAGCAGCGCCAGCGGCTCCAGCCGCCCCTGCAGCACCAGTAGCGCCAGCCGCACCTGTAGCACCGGCCGCTCCGGCCCAGCCGAAGCACCAAAGCACCCCAGAGGTCCGAGAACGCCTTACAGCTGTCGGCGCAATCGCTAATGCGATCAGCGCTGAAGTACAGAAGGTAATTATCGGAAAGAGCCACGTTATCGACAACGTACTCGTCAATATCCTCTCCAATGGTAACCTTCTGTTCGAAGATTACCCTGGATTGGCAAAGACATTGATGACCAACACGTTCGCCGATGCTCTTGGTTGTGACTTCAAGCGTGTACAATTCACGCCTGACTTGCTACCAGCCGACATTACAGGTACTAACATCTACGACGCTAAGAAGGGCGAATTTACGTTCAAGCCAGGACCTTTGTTCTGTAACCTTCTCCTTGCTGACGAGATTAACCGTGCTCCTCCAAAGACTCAAGCTGCTTTGCTTGAGGCTATGCAAGAGAAGCAAGTTACCATCGGTACTGTAACTCACAAACTCCCTGCACCGTTCATTGTTATGGCAACACAAAATCCTGTCGAACAAGAAGGTACATACCCACTACCTGAAGCACAACTTGACCGTTTCATGTTCAAGATGAGTGTCGGTTACCCTGACCGTGCTGATGAAGACGAAATCCTTGCCCGACGTATCGCTCGTGGAAAGGATGCAGTCGATGTTGACGTTATTACTGACCCACAACGTGTTATTGCTATGCAACAAGCGTGTGAAGATGTATACGTTGACCCTGCAATTCGTATGTACATGGTCGAAGTCGTTGCAAGAACTCGTGAAGATCCACGTGTTCTCGTCGGTGCTTCGCCTCGTGGTTCCCAAGCTCTCTTGAAGACCTCTCGTGCAGCAGCTGCTTTGCGTGGTCGCGACTTCGTCACACCAGACGATGTCAAGGCTATTGCAGAACTTGCTATCGCTCACAGAATGATCCTCAAGCCAGAACATCAAATCAAAGGCCTCGAAGCTGGCGAAGTTATGCAAAGCATTCTTCGCGAAGTTCCTGTGCCTACTGTTTGAAATTCGTTTGAATAATTACGGAATGGAGGTTTCTAAATGTGGAGTCGTAAATCAGCATTGCTAGGGAGCATGGCAGTTGCCATGTATCTTCTTGGTCTTACGCTACGTAACTCTCAGTTGGTCACAATTGCTGTGGTCATCTTTGTGTTCTTAACGTGGGCTGCCTTGTTTGGCGGTCATGCTGACGTCGCTTCCAGTGGTCGTCGGGCTGATGAATGGACCGGCGAGGAAGGTGTAGCCTTAGGCAGCGTTCTAGCCATGAGGAAACTTTCCGGTTCTCGTATATTCGAAGATGGAGAACTCACTGTTACGTTACGGATGCAGAATAATTCAGGTCTCGCTAAGATTCTCGAAGTTCGAGATCGAGTACCTGAAGTTATGCGTATCAAGCAAGGATCAAATTACATCTTGATGGAATTAGGTCCTCGTCGTGAAACGTACATCGAGTATACAGTTGAATGTCCTCTAAGAGGATTCTACAGTGTCGGTCCTGTTGCGGTGCGTATGCAGGATCCATTCGGATTGTTCCACAAGGAAAAGGAATTGCATGTCTACAACGACTTCCTTGTGTTCCCGAAGATGGAAGACCTCAAAGATACATTCGTCAAATCTCGAGTGCCTAAGATTTTCACAGGTGCGGTTAATATCCGACAACCAGGACCTGGTTCTGAATTCTATTCTCTCAGAGAATATTTCGAAGGAGACTCTTTCAGAGCGATTAATTGGAGTGCATATGCACGTTCAGGTAAACTGATGGTCAACGAACGTGAGCGTGACGCTGTTTCAGATATCATCATTATTATTGATTCAAGAGCTGTCAGCGAAACTGGCCCTGTAAGCCGCAATGCACTTGTGTATTCCACTCGTGCAGCAGCATCTCTTGCAAAGTACTTCCTTGGAAGACGTGATTCAGTAGGTGTCGTCGTCTACGGTGATGAAGTTGTCAGCGTTGACCGAGATACTGGGAAGAAGCAACTCTACGTCATTCTAACCAAACTCGCAGGGGCAGTCGCACGTGGAAACATTCCTTTGCAAGTTGTTGTCAACAGAATTCTGCCACACATCAACAAAGGTAGCCCAATCATCTTCTTGTCAAATCTTGAAGACGACCCAACTATCGTAAGTGCATTGAGAGATTTCCGTGCACGTGACTTTGACGTTACTGTACTTTCTCCATCCTCCCTCGAGTTTGAATTTGATGCTCGCCGGCTTGATCGAACTGGATATGAAGTCATGAAGACCGAACGAGATGTGCTCCTCGGAGAACTGAGTAGTCTTGGTGTAAATATTATGGATTGGGAGCCAGATATGCTCCTCTCCACCGCCCTTGCTGGCGCAAGAGGTTTCTGAGGTGATATGATGACAATGAGAAAAGCATCCTCCGACACAGCGCACTTGTATGATGGTAAGACCGTTCGTTCATCTGCACCAAGTCGTAAGAAACTCGCAGGCCAAACCGGTATCGGTTCAGAAATTCCAAAGGACGCAATTCCAGAGTTGGAAATGCCTTCATTCATTGAAAGCCTCATCGGTGGACCAATTGTTCCAAAGATGAAGTTCTTGCCTCCGGATAAGTTTGTTCAGAATATGCAACTTGGAGTATATGTCATTCTTGTTGGGCTTGCTTTGCTAACCTACATCATTTCTCCTCCAGAAGGAACCATCTGGTTCATGCTTCTTGGGAGTTCAGATCTGGCACTCATCTTCCAAATTGGGATTATTGCTGGAGCTACAGGACTTGGATTCTGGGGTGCATACCAACGTGATGCACGATATATGCTCGGTTCCTATTCCCTATTCATCCTCGCAATCATGCGCTTTGCATCTTCAAAGACAAGCGTAAACGATCTCTTTGGATTAGCAGATTCGCCTACGCTTCTTGCGTCACTTGTTGTCATCTACTCAGTTTTACTAATCATGTACTTTGAGTTGTCAAACGGTGTTATGCGTTACTCCATGCTCGATACAAGTATTCGAACAAACGAAGTTTACGTCATGAATCCTAAGAAAATCGTTGGCAAGTACCATCGTTCTCTTATCATCAATCCAATAATTGCTACAGTACTTGCAACCATTGTCCTTTCAGCAAATACAATCCTACCGTGGTTCGTTGGAATTCTTTCAGAGGATACAGCGACTCGACTACGAGAGTCTGTAGAACTCGGTTCCGTTTACGGTGTTGCACTTGGAACACTCTTCGTCTTCATCGTTGTTGGGGCTCTATTCGCCTTGGATCTACCAACCTACATCCAAAAGAAGAGAGAATCAAGTGACGAATGAGTCACTATTGCTCAATCATCAATTGAACTGAAACATTTTGTTCATTCATTATTCTGTTCAAGAGTTCAAGAGCCAACGACAATTCTTCACCATCGAGAGCGACTCGTGCAGAATGAGCGGTTTTACTTAACCATGTCAAGTCAAAATGTGCATTTTCAAGTAAACGATCGATTGTTTCAAACATCTTCTCGTCACAACCAATGAGGGAAATAAGGCCAAGGTGTTGATGAACTTCTGGTGAAATATTTGATTTTGTAAATACTTCCTTTGCTCGATGCATATCATGCTGGGATACAATCAGCCTGGAATCACCCATTCTCGATTCCAATCCCCACCAATTAATGCCTTCTTTGGCTAACTTTCCAAGAAGTTCAACAAGATGTCGTTGATGTGATTCAACATCATTGTGAGAGAATCCTAAACTCATTACGTTTGGTAGGCAACCGATGCCTCTGAGAGATACATTCTGTTTCTGAGGGCCAATTGTTGTAAAGTCTGAGTTGTTTTCACGATGTAAATGCTTCACGTGTAGAGGTATTCCAAATTCAATAAGAGGCTCAATAGTCGATGGATGAAGAATCGGCGTATCCATTAACGAGAGTTCGATTGCTTCTTGATATCCTAGATAAGGAATCGTTTTGGAACGAACGCCCCACCTTGGGTTAATCGAAAAGATTCCATCCACATCCTTCCAAAGGATTACTTCATCCGCTTGAACAAGATGTGCGATTGCTGTCGCTGAATGATCTGATCCTCCTCGACTAAGAACTGCAAGTTCTCCATTATGGCCTTCTCCAAACCATCCTGTGATGACTGGAGTTCCTTTCAGTGTGTCCCGGTTCAATTTCGTACTTGAGGCTTGTAAGTCAACATGCGTGGCAGAGTAATTGCCATCCAGAGTAATCCCTATGTCCTCAGCACCAAGGGGATATGCGTCGATACCTCTCTGTTGGAGTCGATGAGCTACAACCAAAGCGCTTAGCCGTTCTCCTGATGCCAATAATCGATTTAATGCTGCTTTATCATCTGGCTTTTGAGCAAGTTCGCCCAAGGAATCTTTGATGCTGTGCAAGACTAAGGAGAACAGATGAGCATTGCTCGACGTATCCAATCCAGGGGCAAAGCGAAGATGCTGAGCAGCTAAGTCATGCACCAGCCTGCTCGCATATCGTGGTTCCTTGGCAGCTCGATACAATCGATCTGTTGTACCCCAAAGCGCTGATACAATCACAATAGATTGATGGTCGCCTTGAATCACTTCGGCTATTCGGTCAAGGTCAGCAGAATCACGGAGGCAGGAACCTCCAAATTTGTGAACAATTCGATAACTCACAAGGCATCCCTCTTTCGTAATAGGAGGTCTGCAAGAACAATTTTTGTCATAGCAATCGCCACACTTACGCCCCTTGGTCCTAACACAGGGTCGTGTCTTCCTTTTACAAGGAGTTGTTTCTGACCATCTTCTTCTAAGTCCAGAGTTGTTTGTTCTTGAGCGATGCTTGAGGGGGGTTTGAGGGCAATTCTTGCATGAATATCGGAGCCAGAGGTCATCCCTGCTAGGCCTCCATCAGGACGTTCTCCCAGTTGGATGGGGCTTGTAGAGGAACCGCCCCATGGACTATTATGTTCGAGACCAGTCATTGTAACAGCCGAAAAACCTCTTCCGAATTCGACTCCTCTGCATGCAGGAATTGCGAAATATGCTCTGCCAAGAGCAGGTTCAATTCCGTCAAACCAAGGTTCGCCAATTCCAATTGGTAGATTCGTAACATGGACATCCACCCGACTTCCAATCGAGTTACGTTCCCTTCGAACCTTCTCTATGCGCTCTTTCATCGCTTCAGCAGCAAGGGGATCTCTGCATCTCAATGATTTACAAAGTTCGTTTTCCCATTCAGAAGGGCATGTTTCTATCGGTTGAGCTTCGATATCTCCTATTGCTCCAACGTGAGCATGGATTTGGATGTCTCCCAGAATTGGGCTTATGATAGCAGCAGCAGCAACAAGTCCTGCTGTTAATCGGGCAGAGGAAGATCCACCACCTCTCAAATCAGCGTGTCCATCTGTTCTGATGTTCATGACCATGTCTTGGTGACCAGGGCGAGGATGATTTGGAATGAAACTGTAATCTGAAGAGCGCGCATCATTATTACGAATAATCAGTAAGATTGGTTGCCCTGTTGAAGTTCCTTCATAGACTCCTGTAGAGATTTCAACAATATCGCTTTCCTTGCGCTTGCTGGCGAAATGCCCTCCAGGTCTTCTCATGTCCATGCATTCTTGGATGTAGGTTTGATCAATAACCACTCCAGGAGGGATTCCTTCAATTAATGCCCCAACCATGGCTCCATGGCTTTCGCCAAACAAGGTCACAGTCAGTAATTTACCAAGGCGCATATGCATTGGACTCAATCCTGCCGACTTGTTTACTGTTCAAGAACTTGGGGTTTCAGCCGCACTATCCTCTTTATCGGGATTTAGGAAATTAGTTTCGATAAGTTCAACGTCTGGATACTTACTTTCATACCATTGCTTCAATCGGTCCATGATTCCTTGAAGCAACTTTGGTACGACGATTACTATGGCAGTTCCTGAACCAGTAATTCCGGCAGCGCGAGCACTATTTACGAGCGCATCATTTGTCATAATCCGCCCTTTGACATCGCCGGTTGCACCAATGACGCCTCTTCCATTCATCGTTAATGCGACAAGTTCATTTTCTTCCTGTAATGCATTAAGTGCTTGAATGAAGTGTTGTTGATGAGGAATGAAATCCTCAAGCGAGGGTCGTTTTTCTCTCGGCCCTCTTGAGACAATAAGAACATCCCAATCTTCTTCCTTCGGGCCATCGCCTTCGAGAAGGATTCCTTCCCGTACATTAGGTTGATTCGCATCGATGAGTTTCCATCCCGGTGTTGCACAAGCCCAGGTGTCATCAACGCTTCCTGTCAATGTAATTCCAGAATCGAGTTGTGCATCAACGGCAATTGAAACAATATCTGCCAATTCAAGATGAATTTCAGTTGCATCGCAGAGAGCCCGAACTGCTGCAACACATAACGCAGAAGACGATTTCAGACCTTGAGCGATTGGAATCTTTGATTGAACAGCCCAATGGATATCTTCTTCTGGAATTGGTAGTTCATGGCCTGCTTTCTTCCATGATTGAACAACGAAGGAGAGAATTCGATCCCCATCCTCGAGATCTCTTTTACTCGGTTTATCAAGCAAACGAATCGCCAATGGCAAATCAAGAGACATGCTGGCGCCATAACCTGTTCCCGCAGCATGAAGTAGGCTACAAGCACCATGTGCGCGCCCTCTCCCCAATATTGCCATGTTTAGCGCTCCACTGACGATGCAGAGACGCTTACGCCAATATGGCGGG
>CALBJF010000122.1 GCA_937892665.1 uncultured euryarchaeote
ATCAAACGGGCTTTCTCAGGTGGTCAACCCACTATCGAGGAGCATCGAAGAATTGGTGGAAATCCAGACATCGATGTTGCCTATCAATACATGATGTATTTCTTTGAAAACGATGATGATTATCTTCAAGAGATAAATCAACAATATCGTTCGGGCGCTCTTCTTGCTGGAGAGATGAAGCAGCTTTGTATAGACCGGGCTACTGAATGGCTTTCAACCCATCAAGAAAAGAAAGATGAAACCGCTCATCTTGTCGATGAGTTCTTCGATACGAATTCACTTTGATAATACAGCAGGGTCAGGTCCAACAGGCAATCGTGCTAACTCTTCGTCAGTCAAATCCCGATCCACTGCATCTGGATGGAGAATTTGTGATAATCCGTGTGGGTCAAGAAGTTCAACATTGAGTCCGTCTCCTTCCAAGCCTGCTTTTTGAAGTCGACGAAGCATGTTTTGAAGTGTTTTCAAGTTCTCTTCCTCGTTTGACTCAAGGTCTTTCATAACCATTTCTACAATGTTGATGAACCGATTGAGTAAACCTTCCATGTTTGTCACATAGCCGGTTGCATTACCACCTGGATTGACTTCAAGATCGAGTTCAGGTATGGAAACAGTGCACGAAGATGAACGAATAACTCGAGCATTGAGATCTTTCTCAGAAGCGATTGCAAAGTTCCATCCACCAGGTTTCCTTCCTTCCGCTGGTATGAAATCAGTTTGTCTCCATCCACATGCATGACAAAGCACAGTCACTTGAGTGTGCTCTCCAAAATAGGGGATCTCATCAACATGAGCCATCATCCCAAGCTGACCTTCTTCTTGGCACATGGGGCAAGGCATCTCGATTGCTTGTTCTTCCATCAAAGTCCTCCAAGTCGTTCGGCTTCATCGTTGAATGCTTCATCCTCAAGGCCATTAAGTCCAACACATCCAGGTGGTAAAAGCATGATTCTTGTTTCTGTGATTTGAACGATTTGTCCGCCCATGTCGTTTTCAACGAAAAGATGGAGTCGTGCTAATACGTTGGTGACTTCTTGTTGTCTGTTCATGAGCCGTGCCATTTCAACCAAGGCTGCGTGTCCGTCTGAAACCCAGTCAAGCAGTGTGTCGACCCCTGTCATATCGATTAATGTTGCACGGTGGAGAACCATGCCTCCCTCGTTCATTGGAATTGGCGGATTAGGGAATCGCTTCCCAAGGTTGTGGAAGAGTCCTGAACTTGGAGGTGGTATTGGTTCATCAGCAACACTACTGGCACGACTTGGCATTGAGAAGGTGCGTAATGGTTTGCCTACAGGTTGCTGAGGTTCTTCAGATAAATCGATCATATCTGGTACGTTGTCTGAACTTGCAGGTTCTTGATTCACGAAATCATCAAGTGAGAACTGCCCTTCATCAGGTTCAGAGGGGCGTTTCCTTGCCATATGACAGCCCTTAGTGCGGTGGCACAAGAATGCTTTCTTTGTTGTTGATGAAAAATGATGCTTTCTAAACGGCGAGTTGATAAGGGGCCTGCGGCAGGGTGAATTGCTGACCCCGCAGTTCATATGGGGTGGCAATCAGGTGAAAAACATGGAAGCGCAAGATGGTGTATTGAAAACTGGAACAAGCACAGTAGGAATTACCTTCAACGGAGGTGTCGTTGTTGGTTCCGATCACAGAGCAACTATGGGCCACTTTATTGCAAATAAAAGCGTTCAGAAACTCTTCAAGATTGGTGACAATCTGGCTCTGACAACTGCTGGTCTTGTTGGCCATGCACAATCACTCTCTCGCACGCTCGCTGCTGAAGTCTCACTTTACCAACTTCGAAGAGGACAAAACATGACAGTAAAGGGGGCTGCTACATTCACTGCAAACCTCCTCTCTGGACGCCCCCACTGGGTTCAACTCCTCATTGTAGGGGTCGATGCAGATGGTTCCCACGTCTACTCAATCGATTCCGCTGGTGGCTCCATTCCTGATGTCTACTGTGCAACTGGTTCAGGTTCCCCTTACATGTATGGTGTTCTTGAAGATGGATTTTCCGAAGGAATGAACCGTACTGATACAGTTCGTCTCGCTGCTCGTGCTCTGAGTGCCTCTGGCCAAAGAGACGCAGCATCCGGAAACGGAATGGATCTCGCAGTCATCACGGCAAAGGACGGTTTCGTTCCAGTCGAGCAATCCGAAATTGATTCTCTTCTAAAGAAGAAGTGAAGTCACTCATACTCCCGCGGCGTAGCCGTATTCCTTTGGATATGCGTAGCATGCTAAGTTGCGGTAGGAGATGATATTATGCGATTAACCTTCAAGGAAATCAAAGATGAGATAAGTAAGATTGTACCGAGTGACGTCGAGTACAAAGCTGATTTAGAAGCAGGCGATATCGCCATATTCACAAATGAAATTGACAAGTTCGTAGGTTCTGAAGGACTTGCAGGAAAAATATCAAAGAAAATCAAGCGTCGAGTCGTTATGCGTCCAAATGCTGAAATCGTCTTGGATAAGGAAGCCACAACTGCAGTTATCAATGAACTTGTACCTGAGGAGGCAGAAATCTCTGAGTTATACTTTGACCCTTGCATTTGGAAGGTCATCATACAGTGTAAGAATCCATCTGAGGCTGTTGGCCGAAGAGGCGCAATTGCCAGAGAAATTCGAATCAAGACAGGATGGGAAGTTTCCGTTGAGCGAACTCCTCCAATCATCTCCAAAACAGTTCGTGATATCCGTGGATATCGAGAAGCAAACGCTGAAGAGCGTAGAAAGTTGCTTAGAAACTTTGGTTTGAATATTCACAGGCCAAAGCGACCTGGTTCGATCTGGGCTCGAGTCACTGCTCTTGGTTCCTATCAGGAAGTCGGACGTGCTTGCCACTTTGTTACCACGAATGAATCGAGAATAATGATTGACGTAGGTGTTAACATCGCATCCGATACTGACCCTATGCCATACTTCACTGCACCAGAAGCACTCCCATTGGAAAAAATCGATGCAGTTGTTTTGACACACGCTCACTTAGATCACGCAGGAATGCTTCCTGTTCTGTTCAAGTATGGATATCGAGGCCCTGTCTTCTGTACTCCTCCAACTCGTGATCTGATGTTACTTCTGCAAACTGACTATCTAAAAGTCGGTGGAGCAGAAGGTAAGCGTGCTCCTTACGATATGGAAGACATCCGTATGTGCATGCG
>CALBJF010000123.1 GCA_937892665.1 uncultured euryarchaeote
GCTGTTCAGAAGAAGAAGCCACGAATCTAAACGGTCGTTCATTGCTTACTCTTGCTACTGGTATTTCCAGTGGATTTGCGTGTGTGCTCTTTCCCGAAGGAACAAGCCATGATCTCTCTCACATGCTCCGGTTCAGAACAGGGCCGATGAGAACGGTTCTCGCAGCAGCAGCGATTGCTAAGGCATCGGGAGATAAGTGCCCCGTTCTCCAACCAGTCGGATTGCATTTTCGAGTTCGTCACCATTACCGCACAGACATGTGGGTCGAATTTGGTGACCCTCATTATCTTCCAGAAGATAAAATTCCAGAAGATTTGATTGAAGCTGTAAAACAGCGGCAGTGGGTTGAACCTCCACAAGAACTTGTACGTTCGCTCCGAGATAATCTCCGCCCACACTTACAGCCCTTGACTCCAAACGTCTCTTCATGGGATGAGCACGGGGGGATGCATCTGATTGCTCAGGTCGAATCTCGTATGGAAGATAAACCACTTCGAACTTGGCGAGAAGAAGTGCTTGCGGCTCGCAAGGTTCGGGACAGGTATCAAACAGAACTCGAACATATCGATTCCAAGCCTGTGAAAATCGAGCACCCGACTCTCGATCAAGGAATGGACATTCATCAAAAACTCGTGGAAAGAAATCTCGATGGACGCGACTTGAACAAAGATGCTACTGGACTGAGAAGAGGTAACCCACTGCGTCTCGTAGATGCATCCATTCGGACAGCAATTATGGCAGCACTGCTTCCCATTTTTCTTGTATCGTTATCAATACAGATGTCGTTAGGCAGATTTATCGGTGATAGAACTGATGAGGGAGTCGATGCTAGGACAACTTATCAGTTTCTGGCAGCGATGTTTGGCTCCGTTCTGATGTGGCCTTTCATATCTATTCTGACCACGGGGGCGCTATGGTGGTTCGAGGCCGAACTTGAAACCATTTTATCGTTTAATTGGACACAGATGTTTGGCGATTCTTCTTTTATGGTTGCAACCGCCGTCCTAACGGTGTACTTTTGCTCATTTCCTACATATTGGCTAACAGGACGTATCTTTGGATTCTGGTGGGATTCTTATGTCGACACAAAGAAGGCATTTAGGCGACTCACTACACCGAGGGACTACAAGAACGCACTCGAAGAAAAACTCACAATCTTGCGTGAAAGTCTTGTTAGCGAGAAGCGTTGAGTTCAAATTCATCGGCCGCGAGGGATGGATATGGTGGATACGGAACACATCAACAATATTCGCAAATGGCTTGCCAGCGAACGTCTCGAAATCCGAGATAAAAATGATCCGCGCGCAGAGGCTCATTTCCTCATCAAATATCCTCCGGGGCCACAAGGGCATATGTTCGCAGTCGTTGTACCGAAGGGACGGGATTTGGTTTTCGTATCGAGCATGACCAGAGTAGATCTCGGCCAACAAGAACAGATGAAAGAACACATGATCGAAGAGCAAGAAGTGTGGAGTGAATGGATACATGAATGCCGCTTGACACTGATGAAGGCTGAACTTGATTGGGGGATTCATATGGGGCACGATGGTAAAGAAAAACCAGGTCCTCTTCAGGCGTTCAATGTTAGTCTACCGATTTGGAATGATGGATTGAATAAAAACACCCTAATGCACTCCTTGCGAAGGCTATGGCTTGCTAAACTCAGCATGATTCATGAAATAAAATTCGCATATGGTCCGGGTAAAGGTGAGCCAGGGCCGGTCGATGACTGGACAAATCAAGAGAAAAAAACGAGTTCAATCAAGATCGATGAACCTGCTAAAATTGAATTCAATGACACCATGCCATTTGGCACAGGTTTAGATCCAGAAGAGTGGGCCTGAGGCTGATTTCTTACTTTGATAATCTGACGCCCGAGGGGCGCGGTTAAGTACTGGGCTTGTATGGTTCAGCGTACTACAGGTGATACTATGCGTCAAACAACCAAATCATTTACTCTCGTCAGTTTAATGCTCCTTTCAGCGTTTTCCGGATTAATCATAGGAACAGAAGAAGCCGAAGCTTCCCAAGTTGTCATCACAGAAGCCGTACGTATCGTGGATGGAGGGACAGCGTCTGACGCTCAAACAACAGTTGCCTCTGACAGCGAAGGAAATGTTCACGTTGTCTGGACGCGAAACAATCAACACCTGTATTACTCCATGCTATCACCTCGTGGAGAGACACTTATTGACGCAACTCAAATCACAAATCCAGGGCTCCACAAAGTATGGCATCCAGATATGGTCATCGATGACACCGATCGAATCCACATCGTCTGGGCCGACAAATCGGGTCAATACAAAATCATGTACACTTCACTGAATCCTTATCTTGCGCCTTTGGACGGTATGGCTGCGGAAGACAGCAGCATCTCCCAGATTGATGACACAATTCTTTCCATGCGTGCCCAAGACAGGGATTGGCCATCAATCGCTGTCGACAGTAAAGGTAACTTGCACATCGCATGGCAAGATTCCTACGACGAACTTCAAATGTTTTTCAATCAACCGCAAATATACTACACTATGATTCAACCTGAATTCACAGCAGGCAGTGTTCTCACACTCTTCGAAGACACTCTCTTGACACCTATCATTGGCCACAAAGGCCACCCTGACATCGTCGTTGATTCAAACGATCTTGTTCAGATTGCTTGGGACGACACCCGAGGAGGCAAGGTTGAACTTGTCTTTATCGTCGACACCTCTGGTTCTATGTACTCTGAATGGGCAGATGTTTGCACGGTTATTTACGGCGGAAACTTCGCAGCTGGCGGATACTTCCAAGGGTTGAAACCTATGCTCGAAGAAGGTAACATGACTGTTTATGAGACCATTTATGGGCTTGGTAACAGCCTTCCAGGTGCTGCAAGCAGCGGGAATTGTGCAACTCACAACAAGAACGCAGGACCTCGTTCGACCGCTCTCGGTATCCAGCCAGGCGACAACTCCGGTGGAATCAGAAAACTACCGGGCACTGTATACAACGGAAACACCTACTCCGGATATTCTGGTGAAGACTGGGGGCCAGGTACGAACTGGGCTTGTCTTTCTTGGAAGGATGCCCAAGGAAACGTCCCAGGAAACCCTCCAACACAAGACGACCACAAGTGGAATCCAAATGCTACAAAGATAGCAATCCCAATTTCCGACGAAGGTCCAAAAGATGGAGATCCAGCTCAGCAAGCAGATGACACGACTTCGATTGAAGAAGCACACGACAACTGCGTCGTTGCTGGCGTAGTCCCAGTAGGCATGTACGGCCAAACATACGGTGGAGCAACAGGAGTACAATCTCACTTCAAGGATTTGTCACAATGCCCGAATGGTATCCAGAGCACAGCTCCTCGAAACTGTCCTGCAAGTACAATCCGTTCAACAAGTGCTGGCGGACAAGTATACGAGTTCCCATCAGGAACTGGCGGTGCAAGTTCAATGGCACTTCTCGTTGAAGCAATGGTTTACATCTCTACAAACAACTCTCGGGAAATCTACATGTCTGTACTCGACCCATACGGCAAGATGGACAATGATCCAAGCTGGACTCCAGGGGTTTCAGGAACTGTCGCAATGAATGGAAACTACATTGAAGACACAGGCAAGGGCTCTGAAGGGCACCTTGTGGTTGTCAACGATACCCGTGTAACGATTGACGACGCCTACTCATTCCACCCATCTATTGGCGTGGATATGGAAGGTAACACACACATTGCGTGGATGGATGGCCGGGATTATGGCTTTGAAAAGGACGTAAACTACGAGGTATACTACACCAAACTTCGTTTGCAAGGTGCTGGAGAGTTCGACGGTCGCGATGATGGGTTATCCACATACGCTATCAAGAAGATTAACGACACACCAATTTCGAATGTTGAAACCTATGCTGGGCTTCCACAGAACGCTCCATGGGGAGGAAACTCTGTCTTCCCTTCACTCTTGACTGACGACCAAAATCAAATCCATATTGCTTGGGTTGATTCAGGCAACATCTCTGCAGGCGAAGAAATCCAGTATGTCCGTCTTAACCATACCAATATGGAAGGCGATGGACTCATTGCTCTCGACCCGTGGGAAATCGTACCGATTACGAAATGGTCCTCCAACAAACTTGGTCCTAACTCTGGATATAAGCCGAGTATCGGAATGCCGCCAGCATTCTCAAACGATCTTGGAAGTGGGGCTCACGTTGCATGGTCTGATACGAACAAGTGTAATGACCAAGCGAATAACAACCGATTTACAATCTGCTATTCCCACGTCCTTACAGGACAAGTTGATGTAGAGTTTGAAGAAGGTGAGACCTTCTATCACGTCATTGAACCAGGTGAACAAACCATATACAATCTATCAATGAATAACTCGACCCCGGGGCCAAAGGATTTGGTGGCAGACACATACGGACTAAACATCACAGGAGTCCCTAGTAACTGGACGGCAACACTGTTCTTTGCCGAAAACCATACTGCAATCTTCCCAGACACTGCAATTTTCTTAGAAGGGGGGGAGTCTATCCGATTCTATCTCAGAGTACGGGCGCCATCAATTTACCAAGCGAATGGTGACGAACTAGCTGAAATACGAGTTGATGCTAAATCGTACAAAGATCCAGCAATCAGGTCTGAGATTACTACTCTAACACTCATGGACGTTGTCCATGGAATCGATCTTGACACTTCGCACAGCGTTGCCGATGTCGAGCAAGGACAGACCGCCATCTTCTCGATTACGATTACCAATACTGGAAAC
>CALBJF010000124.1 GCA_937892665.1 uncultured euryarchaeote
TAAGGAAAAAGGCTGGTATCGATACATTGGATGCAGAAGAAACTGCAAGAGAAGACGCTATGAAGGTCGATGTGTCCTCGATAGAATCCATTCGAGTACGTGGTTTTCTGCGTGATGGAGTCTCATTTGGTGGCGCTACAGCTTATGAGGCTACAATTATTCATCAAGAGCACATCATTCCCTGTGCAATTCTCATTCCTGACTTAACACGTCATGTTGATGTTGTCGAGGTCATCTCAGGCCCCTTCCTTAGGGAACGTCTTGAGATTGAAGATGGTGCTCAAGTGAGTTTAATTTTGAGCAACTGAGTTTATTCCCAGATTCCCATATCCATTCTTGCATCTTCTGAGGCATGAATGCGAGGATCCCATCTTGGGGACCATACAAGATTGATATGGACTGATTCTAATCCGTCTGTCTTTAATGCTGCTCGATGTGCAGCAGCCATAATCTCTGGGGCAGCAGGGCAACCTGGGGATGTGAGCGTCAGGTCAATCTCTGCATGTGTGCCTTCATCCCGTTGTTCTAAGCGAACCCCGTAAACAAGGCCAAGTTCTACAATTGAAATATCGAGTTCAGGATCTTCTACTGCTTGTAAAGCGTCTAATACGTTTGATTCTTCAACCATTTAAAATCCCTCCAATTCGTTCATTATTCTGTCAAACATGTTCCGAAATCCATTTGATCTTGATGGCGATAAAGAATTCAATATTCCCATATCGACTGCAAAATCAGGAGTAATTTTCTTTGCTTCTTCAGTATCGAGTTTATCCATAGCAATTGTAAGAATTCCCATGAGGCCTTGAACGAGTTTAGAGTCTGCTCCAGCCTTCAAAAAAACCTTGCCGTCTTTAATTTCGAGAAGTACATGTGCTTCAGATTGGCAACCATGTATCCGAGTTTTTTCATTCCACTGAGTGACTGGGAGTTCATTTACTTCAGAAGCAAGGTCAAAGACGTATTCAAGACGCTCCATCTTATCATCAATCGATTGGAAATCATCAATCAGTTCTACCAAAGCCTCAGGATAGGTCATGCGAACCTCTCCAAAATCTCCTTTGTATGTTGAATAAATTGTTCTGCTTCTTCCATGGTGTTGTAGATGTAAAACGACGCACGCACAGTTCCATTAATTCCAAGACGATGAAGCAATGGCTGGGCACAATGATGGCCTGTTCGTACCGCTACACCTCTTGCATCGAGTAGATGAGCAAGATCTTCACTATGCAAAGTCGGATGTAAAAAGGAGACGACAGCGGAATCACCATCATCATGACGTCCGTAAACCGTCATGTTCATTGAGCGTAATTCATCTGCAACATAGCGAGCAATATTCAACAATCTATGATGTTGTTCTTCGAGATTTAGGTTTCCAAGATAACCAAGTGCAGCATCCCATCCAATGGCTTCAGCGATTTTAGGAGTACCTGCTTCAAACCTGTGTTCATTGGTTTGGTAGGTTGATTTTTGCAGGGTAACAGTCTCAATCATGTCACCACCACCCATAAACGGTTTCATTTCTTGAAAGGTTTCTTCATTGACGAGTAAGCAGCCAATGCCAGTTGGACCACACATTTTG
>CALBJF010000125.1 GCA_937892665.1 uncultured euryarchaeote
TCCATTCATGCTCATCGTTGGAGATTTGCTCGGCCTAGAGAAACTCCACAACCAGTGGATATTGAACGAATATCATTTGCAGGGGATGCTTGGAGTGAGCCATTAGGTACGATTGAAGCAGCAGTAAATTCAGCAGAATGGGCAGTTGCAGAACTCTTATACAATTTAAATTCAAATTCAAATAACAAGTCAGTTGGATATCAGACAAAGTTATTCTGACCTATCTGATCAAAGCGTAGCCATTCCACCAGCAGGCATTGCATCCATCATCGAGACGGTGTCGCCCCGAAGGCTTGGGCCATGATTGATTGTACCAAAGATTCCAATATCTGCTAAGTTATGTGATAATGCAAACCAAGTTCTTCCATATTGATCAACTCGGATGTCAAGGAAGTCTCCTAATCCGCCACAACGATTGTATCCACAGTCTGTTTCTTGGTCAATTGGATCTCCAACTTGATTGAGTTGAACAGTCGTAAACAGAGGCGTTTCGTTGAAAGCATCTGTAGCATAGGTCAGATATGCATTCCAAGTTTCTTCATCTCCAGCAGTTTCACCAACATATCCGAAGGCTACAGTTCCAGCATCACCTGCAACAACAACAGGAAATCCGGTTCCTGAGAGATTAATTGGAGGGGCGATCATTGTCGCATTTGACCAAGTATCGCCTTGATCGATTGAATAAGACCAATATGGCATATTATCAAGACCCATCCACATAGCGTGAACGTTTCCTTCGCTATCAACTTCAACTTGAGCTTCTTCTGCATTCCATGTGTCAGCAGTTCCTGTTACGGATGTAGGCAACACATGTTCAGTCCATGAGATGCCTGCATTTGTCGTCCTAAAGATGGAATATCCTTCGCCTGTACATCCCTTGTTTCCACGATAGAAGTTCCCATCGATGCTTCCTACAAGATGAGCACTAAGGCCACCTGAGGAGCACGTAACAGGCGCACCAGAGGTTTCTGGACCCCATGTTGCTCCACCGTCTTGGCTTGATGAGCAAAGTGGATGAGGAGCGTTTCCATTGATGCAGAACATCCATGTTGTCTCATACAGTGCCGCAGGCATATTGCTGCTTGCAATTGTTTGGTGATCTTGAACTGAGTAGAATTGTGTAGCGACACTTGGTCCTTGCCAACTTG
>CALBJF010000126.1 GCA_937892665.1 uncultured euryarchaeote
ATTCTCACATCGATCATCTCGGT
The DNA here is from genome assembly GCA_937892665.1 of uncultured euryarchaeote. Classification (GTDB taxonomy): domain Archaea; phylum Thermoplasmatota; class Poseidoniia; order Poseidoniales; family Poseidoniaceae; genus MGIIa-L2. The sequence continues at coordinate 24 of CALBJF010000126.1, forward strand.
ATGGTTCCCTGGTTAGCTTCCAATCACAATACGAATTTACATGCTACGGAATTAACTGCAGCAATTTCTGAAATGATGTGGTATGATTGTCACAAAGTATCTTCAATTGAACGATATCCTCTACCTTGGGATAAGAGAGATATTGATATTGCACTATCCGCTTGGAATACACACAAATTCAACAGTCCATGGGAACAAAATGATTGGAAAATGGAACTCCACCGAGCAGGACATATACCTGGTGCTGCAATGTTACATGTTGACACTGGAAGTAAGAAAATTCTTTTTTCTGGAGATTTTGACACCCGTGATTCACAACTCGTCATTGGCGCTAAACCAGTTAAGACGGATGTTTTGTTTGTAGAAGGAACCTATGGGGGACGAGATCACCCCCCGAAGGAAGAAGAAAATCTTCGTTTTATTGAACGAATATCTGAAATTGTACAGAGGGGTGGAACTGCTCTCGTCCCAGCTTTTGCGAATGGACGAACGCAGGATGTTGTTATGTTGCTTCACAAACACCTACCACACCTCGAGGTTCATGTCGATGGTATGGGGAAACGTGTTGCAAAACTACAGATGGAACATCCAGAGACATTACGAGATCCTGCCGCTCTTGAGGCTGCATGGAGCTGGTGTAGAAGAGTTTCAAGTAAATCTGACAGGAAGAAAGCACTTGCCGCTGACGTCATTGTGTCAACATCAGGAATGCTCGACGGGGGACCGTCAATTTGGTACCTAAACCGTCTTCGCCACGATCCAAAAAATGCTCTGCTTCTCACTGGCTATCAAGCGAAGAACACAGGAGGTCGGCGGTTACTTGAAGAAAGTCGAATTCCGATATTTGGTAATTTAACACCCATCGATCTCGAGATAGATCAATATTCTTTCTCAACCCATGCAGGCCATAGTGAAATTGTTCAGTTTGCAAAGGATTGTGAGGCTGAAGATGTTGTTATTTATCATTCAGACCCAAACATAGCACGCCCCCCACTTGCTAAAGCCTTGGAAGAAAATGGACATAATGTACATGTTCCAGAAAATGGTATATCTGGAATACTTGAATGATTCATTCAGCCGAAGAGGTTGAATATACCGACCTAAAGGGACTGTTGATACATATGGCGGCAAAAGCACCAGGCGGCAAGAAACGTCCACGAAGGAAACGAAAGTTGCGACTCAGTCTCCGTCAAAGTAAAATCAAGAAAACTGATGACTATAGTGACAGTCTTGGTTGGTCGACAGATGTTGGCCGAACACTAGGAGATGCTCCAAAAAAAGCGGAGTCAGAAACCATTACAATTCAATGTGACATGTGTGGTTCAATGTTAAAAATTCGCAAACCGACAAGAGCGCGTTATTCAGTGACCTGCTCTTATCCAGAATGTGGAAACGTCATGTCTTTTGATTAAGATGAAACGAGTTCTTTTCCTCCTCTTCGTATTTGTACTCCCTTGTCTACAGGGTTGTTTAGGAACTTCTGAGGAAGTCTCCGGCCAAACAATACGTCTTGCAACCACGACCTCAATGCGGGACTCGGGTTTGCTAGCCGAACTTTTACCAGTCTTTACAGCTGAGACTGGAATTGAGGTTGATGTGATTGCAGTTGGATCTGGTGCCGCTATGAATCTTGCCAAAACAAACGATGTTGACGTACTTATCACTCACTCTCCAGAGAATGAAATACAGTTTATTGAGGAAGGTTATGCAATAAACAGAACCATATTTGCCTGGAATAGATTCGTTATGATTGGACCAGACCCATTATCTGGAAACTTAACAGAAGCAATGTCTTCTCTTGTTCGTGAAAATAAATGTTTTATTTCCAGAGGAGATTCTTCCGGGACGCACATCAAAGAGCAAGATGTTTGGAGGAATGTCGCAGAGAGCAGCAATCTATCATTCATCAACAATGAACTGGGCTACCACCCAGATTGGGAAGGATACAAGTCGATTGGACAGGGAATGGGGGCTGCGATTACAATCGCCAATGAACTAGAATGTTGGACATTATCCGATAAAGGAACTGCATTATTTCGTTCTGATAATATTGAACTTACAATACAGGAATTTGAATCACCTGAATTAGTAAACCCCTACTCAGTTTTACTTTTAGACAATAATAAATTGCTCGAAACAACCCTTTTCCGAGACTTTCTATTCAATAATACCGATCTAATTGACAACTATACAGTTTCAAACCAGACCTTGTTCGAAAGCGGATCCCCATTGTATTCTGAGTGAATTCAGCCAATCCATTTCCCAGACTTTATTTGTTGAGCAACTTCACTTTCAGCACCTATTTGTTTACCTTGGTGGATAAATATCGTTCGCGTCGCTAATCGCTTAGCCTGTAGAACATTATGGGTTGCGAAAAGTACACATCCTCCGCGTTGTTTGAATTTGAGAACTTCCTTCTCAATTTTTTCGATCG
>CALBJF010000127.1 GCA_937892665.1 uncultured euryarchaeote
AGTAACCTTTTCTTAGCAGTTCAAGATACGGATGCAACGCTCAATACATTCCTTTCAACAGGTAAATGGAAGCATACTCGAAGAACTGCTGAAGAATGGACGAGTTGGGCACATCATGGTGCCCAAAGCAAAGCTACGACAGATCATCCAGACTTGGGAACGCCCGAAAAGAAAGGCCTACTCACCTACGAAGTGGAAGTCTACCAAGGCTGTGTTCGTTACAAACGAGGTTGTAAATTTTGCATTGAGCCGAAAAAGGGTGTTCCAATTTGGAGAACACCCGAAGACATCATCGGTGAGGTCAAACTGGCACTTGATTCAGGAGTTCAACACGTTCGACTCGGTGGAATGACTGACACATATACCTACATGGCAGAAGGTGTAACGGAACTGGAATATCCTGTTCCAAATCCTGAACCAATTGCGAGATTACTTCATGGCTTACGAGAGGATGAGCGACTTGACATCTTGCATACTGACAACGGGAATCCGTCGATTATTGCAGAAAACATCGAACCTTCTGAAGAGATTACAAAGACCCTTGTTGAAACGCTCTCTGACGGTGCTGTCTTGTCATTTGGCCTTGAGTCAGCTGATCCAAGTGTTCACGAAGCAAATTGGTTGAATTGTGATCCAGGTCAACTCAAATCAGCAATTCGACTCATCAATAAATACGGGAAAGAACGGGGTGCTAGAGGCCTTCCAAAACTCTTGCCAGGCCTGAATTTTATTGCAGGCTTGAACGGAGAGAGTCGAGAATCCTATTCGATGAATATGGATTTGTTAACAGAACTTCGAAGTGAAGGTCTCCTCCTAAGACGGATAAATATACGTCAGGTAGAAGGAGAGGGATTCCAAGAGATTCCCCATGATGCATTCCATGAATTCAAAGCTCAAGTCAGAGAGAACATAGATCGTCCCTTGCTCGAAGAGTTGTTTCCTCTTGGCCAACGCCTGAGTGATGTTCATTGGGAAACTCATGATGGCCGTACGAGGCTACCAATCCATCAAACCTCAACGCATACAGATGAAGCAGTTCATGGGAACGCTGGACTCACATTTGGACGTCAAATCGGAGCATATCCAATCCTCATAGGAGTTCCATACCACATCCCTCTCGATACTTATTCTGACATATTGGTCACTGCACATGGTGCTCGATCGATCACAGGCGTAGAGGTTGGACTTCGGATTCAAGATGCTTCTCAAAAACAACTTGAAGCAATTCCTGGTATTGGAAAGAAAACTGCTTGGAACCTCGTCAGTTCTCGAGCAAAACTGCTAAGAAAACAGGATGCTGTTTCGCTGGAAGAAGTATTCAAGTCCGCAAATGTTGAATTGACTGAGTCCATACAAAGTGTACTCTGTGACTCGGAACTTCAATGAAGGTAAGTCGTAACGAAGCACTATGGCGACATGGATTATTACTGGAGGCAATCGAGGAATTGGCAAGGAATTTATCCACCAATTACTCTCAAAAAACCAGACTGTGATTACTGGTGTAAGATTTCCAGAACAGATGGATTTCAAACACGAACTTCTTTCAATTTTCAAACTCGATGTTTCTGACTCACAATCCGTAACTGAATTTGCTCAATCTGTTTCACAACACACGGAACAAGTGGATGTACTCGTCAACAATGCAGGGCGAATGGATGGGCGATGGCAGACAATTGGAGAGGTTGACCCTGATGTTTCATTGGACGTACTCAATGTGAATACGATTGGGCCTTTGCGAGTGACACAGGCCTTGTGGCCTCTATTAGAAAAGACAGGTAATTCGAAAGTTGCAAACATTTCCAGTTTAATGGGCTCAATAGATGATTGCCTTAGTGGTCGATCGTACGCTTATCGAACAAGTAAAACAGGGTTGAATATGATTACCAAAATCCTATCGGTTGAAGGGCAAGACAGTGATGTTTCAGTTTCCTGCTACCACCCAGGATGGGTTCAGACAGACATGGGTGGCGAACGTGCTCCCGTTCAACCTCACGAATCAGTCGAGGGTTTAATTGGATTAATAGAAATGCAAACAATAGAACGAAGTGGTCGCTTTTTTGAATACACTGGAGTCGAATTACCGTGGTAGAAACCATTGTACAAGATCTACTTAATGCAGCAAAACTTCTTTC
>CALBJF010000128.1 GCA_937892665.1 uncultured euryarchaeote
GAATAGGGGCAAAAGAAACAACCCTATGGCCGTCGTTTTCTTTGCCGTCATACCCTTAACTCCAGACCTTGCTTCTTATGTATTCTCTATTCGTGTTCATTATCGATCGTGAGATGCTCGTCCTTTTCGAACACAGCCAACCAAGAGCCCGATTGTAAAACCAATGTGAAGAATGAGAATGCAAAGTGGGACTCCAATGAGGTTGAAAAGGCCTTTTCTTGAAGAATAAAGGCCTGATAAAAGAAGAACAGATGAATAAGTCAAAAGAGGCATAAAGCCCCACTGGAAATTGAAAATAAAGAGCCCTATTGTGAACAAAACCCCGAACAAGGGAAGGAATTCACGCAATACAATTCGAGAAGGATGTTTAAGCAGTACTTTCGTCCTCCAAAAACCATAACGATGGCTCATGAGGTACCATGACCGGAAAGAGGTTCTACGCCTCATTTCAACCATCAGTACAGGGGTACGATAAAGGGTGAATCCTTCCTTGATCAAACGCATACTCAAATCACTATCTTGGCTCGTAATGAACTGCTCATCCCATCCACCAACCTTTTCCAAAGCGCTTCGTAAATGTAGGGCAAACGCCGGAGTTTTCGTTTCTCCTTCCTTTGTGAATGTTGAAAATTGCCCGGGACCTCCCCCGAGAGGGTTTTGTAATGTTTCATCAATAAATGATTCAATCATCGTATTTTTCTTAGAACTGCCGACTACTTTACATCCCAATGCTGCCATAGAAGGATATTGTTTAGCAATACGTTCCCATTCTGATTTCAGGCGAAGCAGATGTTCTGGGCCAGATTTAATGTGCCCATTATACTCGAGAAGATGAGTAATCCCCTCAGGAAGATTCTGTAAAGCCATATTCCGGGCATGTGGAACATAACGATTTTCATTATGAAGTAATATGATCCCAGGGCCATTGCTTTTCTTCGATTCTGCAATCATATCCTTTACGATAGAAACAGTAGAATCCGATGATCCCCCATCGACCACGAGAATCATATGTTCACTCGATGGCAGTGTTTGTGATATCAATGAGGACAGACAATTCTCGATATGCTGTTCTTCATTTAGAACTGGGATGACAGTCGCTAGCCAAGGGAATTGTGCTGCCGCCATACATCGACATCGAAGACATGGTTTTGACTCTTCACCTTAGAAGCAGGTTGAAAAGCGGTTTATGCATCCATTGTCTTATGGACATCAAACCATTAACGTACAATGGCAGAGATGAGGGTATTGCAGTCACATTGACAACAATTCTGAAACCAGGCG
>CALBJF010000129.1 GCA_937892665.1 uncultured euryarchaeote
GGCATGGACAATTGGGCTCAATGATTTTCAAATGAAACCGATGCAGAGGGGACCCCACTGATTCGATGGGTGAGCAAAGGGTAGCGTCCCGAAGGACGCACTGAAGCCCTTTGAAATTGTAACTCCGTTTCAATGGGTATTCGGATAGACCCTATTCATTCGCCCATCTTGTTGCTGCATAGATACTAAACGCTATTCCTACAACAAGCAAAGCGGGCCACCCAAAGGAGATTACTGCAATTAATGCTACTGCTGCTACAATACCAACCCTTACTTTCACAACAGGGTCACGAATATCTTGGCCAGAACGGAACCAAGACCAGGGTCTTGCCAAAGCGGTAAGCCCACATGGGAAAAGCAAAAGAGATATCCACTTACTCAAAACCGCTCCCGACCATATGGATTCACAGGTAGTGTTGCATGTTCCACCAGAGAATCCTAATCCCGATCCTGCTGACATAAGCATCGAAATGAATCCCAAGAGCACCATGAGTGCGAACATCACAATGCTACCGCTAAGAATGAAGAAACCAACCCTTTGCGCCGTATCACCTTCAGATTTTTCGATGATTTTCTCTCCTACATCTGACACAGGACCTCCATCAACCGCAGAGGGCCAGATTGTATTCTGCGAATCGCTCGTAAGCGGATCTGAAGTATGTTGGGAATCATCCGGATTTTGAACCAAGACAACAGTCTCTTGAGTCTTCGTTCCCAAAGCAACTGCAAACCAAACAATCGAACTCAAACACATTAAAATCGAGATTAAGCCCATGCAACAAGTAGCCTGAACAAAACCAGGATCAAGCGTATCCCCCTCATCATACATCATGCTGCCAAGAACGTTTATTGCCAGATAAATGAGAATGGCGATGCCAGCGAGAATTGCAGGTCCAGCAAATTTCTTCCAGTTCATTGACTCTGTGCACCACTGCATCAGCCTTCAATGATGCCCCGTTTCAAAGGGGGGCTCATGCGAACACCATCGATTCAGAGGGTACCAACAAGACATACGTCTCACACGAGGGTATCGCAAGGGCTTACAGTCCGTCCTCGTTCGTCGCTACGGATGGCTTACTGTTCCAGCACTGCATCAAGTGGCTTCATAGCGATTGGTGACGCTAAAGCGATCCCGTCGCCGTAATCCCTCCAATCGTCTTGGCCGAGCACTTTCGCTCTCACGG
>CALBJF010000130.1 GCA_937892665.1 uncultured euryarchaeote
GTAGGTACTACTGGAGTGATCGGTACATCCTTGAAGAATTCATACTCTGAATCAACATAAGAAATCACTGGTGCAGGTTCGTCAATGGTAATTGTAAACGCAACTCCTGCGCTACATACATTCCAACTATTACATGACTTCACCTTGAAGATTGCAGTACTTTGGTTCACTGTAGGTGTGCCAAAGATATGACCTGTATTGTTAACCTGTAATCCGGCAGGAAGAGGCGGATATGTGGTAAAGTGGTGCAGGTTTGCACTGTTCGTAATGCCCGTTGGGGCAATTGGTGTGATTGCAGTACCTCTAGTGTAACTCTGTGTAGTATCTGCAGGGTTGTATGAAACTACAGGTAATGCAGGACTTATTCCGAATGTAACCTCAACTGATTGACTTCTATTCCATGCGTATTGTGATGCACCATAATTTACAGTAATCGTATATGTTTCATTTGCAGTGTCTGTACAACCAGTGGTTGGAGTTCCAGATATTCTTCCGTTAGAAGTAGTGAACGACAGTCCACAAGGAAGGGCTGCATTGTTAATATTGCCTGCACTGTCATTTAGTTGAAAAGTTGCAACATTAGCGTTATGATAACCGATCATCTCAAGATTAGCAGATGCACCTTCTGACGGACTGTTGTAGTTTATCTCGTGGTCGTAATCTCCCCAGAATCTGTAGAGTTTATGTCCTATACCCCATGCGCCTAATGTTGACTGGCCAGTACCCCAATTATCAACTCCATTACAATTAATATTATCGCTGCCACATTGATTCAGCAATGATGCAGATCTAGACATGAATATAGCACCATGGTAGCCAGTGAAGTAAATGGAACCCGAATTATCGAGTCCAAAGTCGGTAGTATCGTGGCTGCTAGACCACAAAGTAGAAACAACATCATATGCAAGGTTTAGGTCTTTGTCAAACCCAGTTGTTCTCAAGTCGTGATAGTTGGAGGTCATGTCGATCAAAACATGTGCAATATCATTAGAATCAACTGCAGAATAGATCGAATCACTTCTGAAGGTCTCTGTACTGGAATAACCTATTCGAGTTTCAAGTGAAATAACATCACTTGTAGTGTGGTTCATAGTTGCTGCGTGTAAGCAAAATTTGTTAGGGCTAGTTGGCAGCGAACTGGAAGAGCTTCCAGCGAATTCAATTTTCGTACAGTAATTAATGCTACTGACATATGCGAAGAATAGAGTATCGTCGCTAAACTTGTCCATTGTAAAGTAATGATTTGTATTGTAGGTATTCAAGTTACTACCAGTTGTCACGTTTTCTGCCCAAACCCAATTTCCTGAACTGTCAGTATGTGCAATCCAAGATGAACCAAGGGTGGAAGAGACTGAAGACGCGGATGCTGAAGCAGAACCAAAGTCATAATCCCAACTTCCAGAACTAGTACCAACATTTCCTGCAGATGTCACGGAACCATCATGATGTAAAACAACATTCTGTTGATGAGAGTAACGGCAATTAGTTGGGTCAGATGTACCAACTGCTGTCCATTGTACTTGCCCATTTGTGTTGACTTTCGCAACCCAAGGTTGCATTGTAGTTAGACAAGTTCCAAATGGTCCAATTTGCATTCCGCCGAACTTCAAATCATCATTGGCAGTCTTTCCGGTAGCGACTATTGCAACATCGCCAGTGGACTTATCCAAGTCCATTTCTGAAGACAATGAGTTCGAAGATGTGGCTAAAGTTGCTGAATCGGCCGAGGAGGTTCCTGTAGATTCAGTATTGATTGCCCACTGTAGGTTTCCATAGTAATCCCATTTTGCAAGAATAACAGTTGTTTTTCCGTTATTGTCAATTGTCACTCCATCGAAATTGAATTCAACAGGGTCACTACTTGCAGCAGTTGCTTGGAATAATGCGTAAATGTTTCCATTATTGTCAACGTCAACATCTCCGATGTAGAATCCATTTCCTCTAATGCTCTTAGCCCAAATGTAATCTCCCGTAGGCTCTCTCATACTCAAAACAATATCATTGGTGTCATGATTTCCGCCAGCTGCAACACCATCTATCGGGATGCTAGAAGAGCTAGTATACCTCTCTAAAGTAACGATTTCACCATTACCTGCGAAGGCTGTTTTAGCAGCGGTATTGTCGTTATGTGTGCTACCGAACATGGTCTCGTAACCGGTGTATAATGGGTTCTCCATGGTTGATTTAATTGTCATATTCGTACTCCATGCCTCAACACCAGAAGTGGTTGAAATGGTGTAAGTTGAGCCAGTGAAATCTGTGCTTGTTACGCGGCCACTGATTTCTCCAGTTGTCGTGTTAAAGGTCAAACCGTTTGGTAGTGAAGGACTTATTGCAACACCAGTTGGTATCATTGCTGGATATTCAGGTGCGTATGAGATATCCATTTCCATCTCAAAGATTAGACTATCAGAACCATAATCTAAGGTAGCAACTTCCAACATGTCACAAGTTCCATCACTATCATGGTCACCAGGATAAACTGCACTGTTTTTCGAATGGTCTACAGGTGAACCATAGTATCCTAACTTGTTGTAAGAATTGCCATTATAGGTATAGGGTGACCAAGATATCCAGGGGTCATCTCCCGCTCCAATCACTAACTCTAGACTTGCGTGGTTGCTTTGCCAGTAGTTTGTATATGTATGTTGAATTACTTGTGTTGTACTTTGAGCGTTTGATGAAGATGACAACTCAGTGTGATATGCTGTCTTATTGCCATTGTCAACCCATGCCAAATGTACATTTTCGTTAGAATCTAATTCTAAACTGACTCCCTCATTTCCAGTCGGTGTATAGTCTGTAAATCTTGTAACCCAATTCGAGCCTGAGTTGTCATAGTATGCGTAAGTAACAAACGAGTTGACATCTGTTACTGATGATCCTTTCATGAATGCAACATGCGGTTGAGCATTGGAATCAACAGTGAATGATGAGCGACCAGGGCCAACATCAGTTATCGAACCTGAGAGTGAATCTCCACCTGCGGTCCAAGAACTCGAACTTGTGTCATAGATCCAAGTGTAAATTCGATTTGCTGCGTCATGGTAGGCCAGCAAATGAATATCTCCGTTTGAATCGACTGCTATTTGTTTGTTCTTTGCATACGTTGTAGTATTATTCACGCCGGAAGGGTATGCAATTTCAGTTGCAGTGCCGCTTGTAGATATACTCACTATTTCATCATGAGTTGTCATGTATACTGTGCCATCAGGTGCAACAGAAAGGTCATGATGTTGGTCGTCATGATCAGTATCGAATGTATAAATTAGGTTTGGAGATTGCCAAACCGAATTAGCCGTAGAGCCATATTCTAAGAAATATAATGCGTCACCACTAACAACATAAGCACCCGGACCATAACTTCCGTAATCAAATCCAACTTGAGAAGAAGTAACACCTGCAATATTACCATGGACAGATGGATTACCATTTGTGGTTTGGAGATTATTTGTGTTGAATGCGAATACACGCGCGTATCTGCTTTGATCGGTTACTCCAAGAATTTGGTATTCGTAGCCTTCATCGTTTGGCAAGAATACAATTCCGCTACCGTAACCACCACGAAGGTCATAATCACCACTGCTAGAAGTGTGAGTAAGTAATCTTGTATTCCATTCCTTACGCTCACATGCTTGTTCATCAGCATCACTCCAACCATCACCATCATCATCGGTGTCAACGTTATCACAAGTGCCATCGGAATCTGTATCATATGGCACACTTGTAGAATCTTTTGAATTTGAGATACATGCTTCTTCATCAGTATCATTCCAATTGTCGTTATCATCGTCCAAATCTTCAATCAAATTGGTTGAACATGCAGCATAAATCGAATCAGGCATTCCGTCAGAATCAGTATCTAGGACTGCACATGGGTCTAATCTGAAATCATCATTCACGTCGAGGGTTCCATCATTGTCGTCATCAGTATCCCAGTGGTCAATGGTTCCATCTAAATCATAATCAGTCGGACGCATATGCAAATCGGTTGGAGCGAGATTAACTCCCATCTCATTAGTTTGGTCTCCAACGTGGAATGTGTTTTCATGACCAGTCCTTCCGGAAGATCCCGAACCCCAACAGTAGACTTCATTGTCGAGCATAGCAGCACAAGTCGAAGAATCTGTCAAAGCAAGTAATTTCGCACTGCCTTCTAAATCGACAGCGTTCAAGAATGGTAATTCGTTTGAATTATCACCCAAACTGTTAGTGTTTCCATAACCAAGGCGGCCATAAGTTCCATATCCCCAACAATATACTTCTCCTGAATTAGAGATTGCACAAGAGTGGTCGTAACTTGATTCGACATCAGACATTATTGTTCCATTGAAATTAATTGGTTTTGCAGTTAGTATGTCGTTATTGGTACCAACAGATGATGTTGAACCAATTCCTAATTGTCCACTAATTCCAGAACCCCAACATACAATATCTCCTGTATTGGTCGTTGGAGAAGTAGTTTCATGCAGTTCAGTTGTTGTGCCTACAACAATACAAGCAAAGTCATTTCCAAAAGACAAATCTGAACTTATGATTCCATTGAAGTCATAAAATACAACTGGATTTGAGCTAGTCTGAGAGATGTATGAGCCTGAACCCCAACACTTGATTGCTCCACTAACTGAAGTTGCACATACTGCACCATTGCTATGAGATGAAGCATACAAATCTACGAATTTACCAGAGGTGGAGTATTCTAGAGCAGTCGCAAGTCCCTGTCCGGTGCTGGAACTTGTCGTGGAAATTGCTCGCTCTGAATTCCGCCCCATACAATATATTTCTCCATCAGCTTTCAATGCACAAGTCACATCACTTGCTGCTGCAATCTTACTTACATCGTTACCAAATGCATTGACTAACTGAGGTGTAGGTACTTGATTGACAGAGGGACCCGAGTAGAGAGTTTGTCGGTACTGATTGTAACCCCAGCACATGACCTTTCCATTCATGCTACTATCTACGCTAGATTGC
>CALBJF010000131.1 GCA_937892665.1 uncultured euryarchaeote
GATTCGGAGCAGCAGCAATTCTCACATGTTTCATGTGGGGTGGCGACCAAAGCAGCCGTTTGTATGCTCTCAGCCGTTTCGTAGATGTCTATCCAGCCATCACTAAGCCAGACCGTCACGTTCGATTCGGTGAAAAGATGTGGACGACAACATTCGTTCTCATCATCTACTTCGCTATGACCAACGTCATGCTCTACGGATTGAGCGGTCAAGCACTTGACTTATTCAGCGGATTCCGTTCGATTATGGCTGGTGCCTCAGGTACCATCATGCATTTGGGAATTGGCCCAATTGTTACAGGTTCCATTATCATGCAACTTTTCGCAGGTGCTAAGATTATTCGTCTTGACCTGACAAACAGTGAAGACAAAGCCATGTACCAAGGTGTACAAAAGTTGCTTGTTTTGATTATGATTCCAATCGAATCGATTCCACAGACCTATGGTTTCCTCGATCCTTCTGAATACCTTATCGATAATTATGGAATGGGCTGGGCAAACTTTGTAATCGTAGCTCAACTTTTCGCAGGTTCTTACCTTGTATTCCTACTCGATGAACTTGTCAGCAAGTGGGGTATCGGATCTGGTATGTCTCTGTTCATTGCAGCAGGTGTAGCACAATCGACCTTCGTCGGTACGCTCTCTCCTCTGCCAACAGCATCTGGTCTCGAATACTCCGTGCAGAATCCTCCTGCTGGAACGCTGCCTATGATCTTCTATATGTTCCGGACAGCGACGAATGGTGAAATGATTTCATTGAACGGATTTGAAATGATCTTGTTAGGTGACGCGACGCATCCGAATGCTGTAATTGCTCTCGTATCGAGTATTATTGTGTTCATTGTGGTTGCATATGCTGAATCAAGTAAACTGGAATTGCCTCTTACTCACGGAAAGGTTCGTGGGCACAGAGGAAAGTATCCTATTCGACTCGTATATGCGTCAAACATCCCGGTCATTTTGATGGCTGCTTTGCTTGCAAACGTCAATATGTTCTCTCTCCTCTTCTGGAGTCATCCTACGATGTCCCAGACACCGTTACTAGGCCGGCAGGGTTGGTTCTCCATGTCAGATTATATTGGGACGTATGAACCAGGTCAAACAGCCGCTTCTGGAGGTTTTGCATGGTATGCATCTATGCCTGCGGGAGTCAATGATTGGCTCCTACCGCTGCTAAATCAGCAGACGGATATGTTTGGGCATAGCTTGACACAAATCATGCTCCACGTCATTTTCTATGTGGTCTTGATGACGGTCGGTTCAATGGTCTTCGCGAAGTTCTGGATTGATACTACAAATATGGGTACCAAGGATGTCGCTAAACAGATCGAACGTACCGGTATGCAGATACCTGGTTTCCGTAAGAATCCAAAGGTTTTGGAAAAGATCCTTGAGAATTACATTCCTCCAGTGACATACTTCTCTGGTGCGTTTGTCGGGTTGCTAGCAGCAGGCGCTGACCTGCTGGGTACTGTCGGAAATGCGACGGGAACGGGATTGCTACTGGCTGTTGGAATTATTCTGAGAACCTATGAGCAGATCCAGAAGGAACAAGCAATGGAAATGCATCCAATGCTCCGTCAATTCTTCGGTGCTGAGTAGATTTATCCGAGTGGGTCTTTTTGATCCGAGTCATCTTGGCCATAGTTTCAGTCGTCGGCTTAACAATTATACTCTAGTCACTAACTGTGCATATTATGGTCGAAGTTGAATGTCCACATTGTGAAACGGATGTGGCCTTAGATGACGATGAATTTGGTGTATTCATATGCCCTCATTGCGACATAGAATTTGAGTGGGAAAATCCGCCATCTGAACGCGAGGATATCGAAATTGAACTTACAAGTTTTTCAGAAGTATTTTCTCTCTGGATGATTACTCTCGTGTGGTGTGGGATATCTTTTGTAATTGCGGGATTTGTTGTAAGCGATATCCTCTATAAATTTGAAACAGAGGACTGGCATCCCACCGATGCAGTTGTTCTCGACAGCTGGGTGGTTGAAGGTACTGGTGAAGCAAGCGGCACGTTTTGCCTGTGGGCTGAGTATGAATACGAGTTTGACGGCGTCGAATATATTGGTTTAGACGAAAAAACTCCGTGTACTCCAGAAAATGCGAATGCTGATGAAGATTACCCCGTGGGTAAGGGAATTACGATTTTTGTTGATCCTGACAACCCAAGTGAATCCTCTCTTACGCAAGGGTTTGATGTTGAAGATCAATTGACTTGTTGTTTCTTTATTTTACCATTCATTGGTTTAATCCTTATTGGATGCTCTATTTGGACTACAGTTAACAAGGTCAAAGGGAAATGAAATGGAGTAGGTTCAGAAGAACTCCACATAAATGTTCATCTCTTGTGAAGTAAGCCTCTTTTTACAATAATTGTTCTTCTTTAGTATTCTTCACGGGATAATTTTGTAGGCGGAAACATGATACGAAAATTAAACTAAATTCACACATGGGCGGGGGGGAAAGTGAGGTTACTTAC
>CALBJF010000132.1 GCA_937892665.1 uncultured euryarchaeote
TGGGACAAGCTCGATCAAGCAGTAAATGAGCATGGATTGGATTTCTCAATCTCTGACATTAACAGAACATATATTTCAGAAAAGAATGCTAAAATAGTGTCTGTGGGAGAAGAAACATGGGTCGATTGCGGTACGCCGGAAACCCTTCTACAGGCAAGTATCATGGCAAAAGATGGGAAATTAAACCCCAACCCATACAGGGAACGGTGAAACAGATGAAGATCGGAATTATTGGCGCCGGAATGGTTGGAGGAGCAATCGAACATTGTTTCTCAGAGTCCCATGAATTATTCATTCATGACCCTGCTCGTGGAACCGAGCTATCCATTGTGATAGATAACGTGGATTTTGCATACATCGCTGTCCCTACACCCCCTCATCCTGATACAGGAGCTTGTGACACACGTATTGTTGAATCAACGCTTGATGCTCTTCCGGACGGTTTTACTGCGGTCATCAAAAGCACAGTTGTTCCTGGAACGACTCAGAAGTATCACGAAGAATATCCGCATCTCAAGATTGCGTATTCACCTGAATTCCTAGTCGAGCGTCGTCGTCTCGAAGATTTTGCAAATCAAGATATTCTCGTTTGTGGAACACATCATCCAGATGTTGCAGAACGTGTTTTTGAACAACACAGACAAGCAGGTGTTCTTCGCCGTGATCAAACGTTCCGAGTAACTCCGACACAGGCTGAACTTGTAAAATACACAAAGAATACATTCTATGCAATGAAAGTCACGTTTGCGAATCAACTGTACGATATTTGTGAAGGGCTTGGAGAAGATTGGTACACCATTCGAGACATCATCACATCCGAACAAGCACAACCAATAGGCCCTTCCCATCTTGATCCAATCTTTGGGTTGAATAGGGGCTTTGGTGGGAAATGTCTCCCAAAGGATTCTCTTGCACTCGGGGTGTTGGCTGAAGAACTTGGTTGCAAATATGAATGGATGGATGCCATGCAAAAAGACAACATACGACTCCGACAAACCTTGACTGGAAAACCAAGCGATGTCATCACGAACGACGATTGAGATGGATTCCAAGTCTTCGTTCAATCGTCTTGCTCCGAGGGGCTCTCTTCAGAGATTTGCGCTTGCTGGCGGATTCAATAGTGGCGTATTTTTCCTCCTTTGGGAATTCCTTCGCTTGTTTCTAAGCGATGATTCAACTGGAATTCGAATCGCATGGGGAGTTGCATGGGGATCGACCGGCTTCATGGCTCATTTTGTACATCGATGGTTTACGTTCGATAAAAGGAAATCAATTAAGTGGACTATTGGAGGGGCATTCGGAGCCTACATCTTCAGTTTAGCTGGCTCAACATACACGATTGGATTATTCGCCTCTCAACCGGCAGAGACCCTGAGGTGGCTCGGTGTAGCAAATCTCTTGGCATGGGGGATAATCATCTGGGCCATCATGCGACTTTTCGTATTCCAGTACAGAACCACCGAAGAAGATCAAACTGCATGAGCTTCTAAGACTTCAAGCGAGATAATACTGAGCGCTTCTTCATGGGTTGCTTCAAGATCTACTGGGCAACCTTTGCCTTCATTTACCGCAGCAAGCCAAGTTCGAGCGCAAACACACCATGAATCTCCTGCTTTCAGTCCAGGGAAAGAAAATTGTGGAGCGGGAGTAATGAGATCATTGCCTTGTTGTCGAGCATA
>CALBJF010000133.1 GCA_937892665.1 uncultured euryarchaeote
CGACCATGCTTCCAAGCTCCTCTCCAATAAAGAGCATAGGCGCTTCATCTCGCTCGCCTTCTCCGATTGCAACTCTTCCATCGAATGGAACGTTGTCAAAGGTGCGTCGCATGGCTTCGACTGCTGCATCATCTGCTGCATTTTTATCGCCTTTTCCACGCCATGCGGAACTTGCAATGGCTGCTTGATCAACTGCTTCTAGGAAGTGTTTGGTTAAGTCAGCAGTACTGCTCATGCTATTGCGAACGCTAGGTCGAACATAGCCTTTTCACTTGGAGTAGTCTTCAGTATCTGCGAGAGCCGCCACCGCCGCCTTGACGACGTTGTCCGAATCCGCCACGACCTCTGTCGCCGCCGCCTCGTCCACGGTCTCCGCCACGGCCACCTCTGTCGCCGCCGCCTCGTCCACGGTCTCCGCCACGGCCACCTCTGTCACCGCCGCCTCGTCCACGGTCTCCACCACGATCTCCGCCACGGTTGAATCCACCACGGCGTTGGCTTGGATGAGCACCTTCTGGAGCGAATGTCCAGTCGTCACTCTTGCGTGGTCGAACGAATCTACGTCCAACCTTTTCTTCTTCGAGATCTGTAACCAACTGGTCAATGATTGATTCTGGAAGTTCGACTGCGGTAATCTTGTCAAGCATTTCGATTCGACCGACACAGTTGTCCGGAAGATTTCCGACTTTGTAGAGCATACCTGCAACTGCACCAGCAGAGATTCCATCCATGCCACCAAGGCCGAGAACTAGAGCAGCCTTTGGACCATTGTCACGTGTGTTGGTTTCAACAGGTGCTTTTTCAGAGCCTGGAGATTTTGAACCGAGCAAGAGAGTCATTGCCTTCATGGCAATGTCTTCGGGAGCGAGTCCACGCTCAATTGCTTCGTCAAGAACCTCTCGAGCATTGTCAGCAGGTTCAATTTCGGCTAACTCGTCAAGCATTCGAACCAATCGAAGTGCATCGATATCGCCTTGAGATGGGACGTCCATTTTGGTAAGATTTCCAACCTTTTTCTCCATTCGTGAAACGTGGCGTGTTGCTCTGTTTCCGATCATGAGTACGCTTCGGCCAGTTCGTCCTGCACGACCAGTACGGCCAACGCGGTGAATGTATGTGTCATCATCGCTTGGTAGGTCGTCTTGGATAATGAGGTCGACACGGTCAACGTCGATTCCTCTGGATGCAACATCGGTTGCAACGAGGAGGTTTGTACGCCCTTCTCGGAATCGTCCCATTACTCGAGTACGCTCTGTTTGAGACATACCACCGTGAATCGCTTCAGCTCCTTCTGGTCGAAGGGCATCAGCAACGATTTCAACACGGTTGCGTGTTTTGCAGAAAATCATGGTGGCTTCTGGTTTCCATGCAAGAAGCAGTCGCTCCATTGCTTGAATACGATTGCTCATTTTGCAAATCATAAGGTATTGATCAACCAAGGAAGGAGGTCTGTCTTTCTCGCCTGATGCTTGTATTGTAATCGGATTCTTGAGGATTTTACCTGCAAGTTTACGAATTTGTTTCGGCATGGTTGCGGAGAACAGAAGTGTTTGGTGTTCTGGATGCATCCTCTCAACAATGTAGTCCAAATCATCAGAGAATCCCATGCTCAGCATTTCATCAGCCTCATCAAGGACAAGAATGTCTCTGTCGTACAGATTGATGTTTCCACGATCAATATGGTCGCAAATACGACCGGGGGTGGCAACAAGTATTGCGTCAGGGAGATCTTGCAATTGTTGAATTTGTTTCTTCATTGCAGCTCCACCAATCAACGGGATTGCTCTGTCTTCGATACCACTTAGTCGCTCAACTTCTGTTACAACTTGAAGCGCAAGTTCACGAGTTGGACAAATAATGACTCCAGGTCGTCCTGTTTGGAGGATTGGTAAGACAAACGCTGCAGTTTTTCCAGTACCAGTCCTTGCAGTAGCGAGGACGTCATGTCCTTCGATTGCAGGGGGAATGGCCATGGCTTGAACAGGCGTGGCATTCTTGTAGCCAATAGCATCTAAGCGGTCATGAAGATTCGCATTAAGATCAAACGTTTCAAACAGGGGGCTTTCTTCCATAACTCTACACCGCTAGGGGTGCCCCAGCATTCTAAGGCGCGAGCACCTTTCGTTTAAGTACGACCTATGATACTAGGGCATCTTTAAGATTTGAACGAGATGGTCTAATCGCCGTTCAGCGTTTGATTTTCTCTAAAACTCGTATGTCATTGATCGAGGCATGAGGATACTGTCCTTTTTCATCTTTCTCGAATGATTTAATCATGTCCAATACGCAGAGCAGCCCTGCACTTACACCTGTAAGGGCTTCCATCTCTATACCGGTTTTGTAATGGGCAGAAACATGAACTGTGCAACGAAGTGATGTTCCTTCCCATGCCCAATCGACTTTGCATCCTTCCAACGGTATCGGATGGCAATGAGGAATAATACGTGGCGTTTCCTTTACCGCTTGAATTGCAGCGATGGTCGATGCTTCGAGAACATCTCCCTTCTTGACCATTTTATCGACGATGGCTTTCTTTGTTCCTTCTTGTAGGTTGAGTATTCCTGTGGCAGTAGCCCTTCTCTCGACGATTGGTTTGTTTCCAATTTCGACAATTCCTTGAATTTCTTTTGACATATTTATCCTAATCCTGCTTTCCAATTCGATCCTTTAGAGGTGACTTCACGTTTCCATAGAGGCGCCTGCTTCTTGAGTTCATCGATGAGCCATTCGCATGCTTGAAAAGCTTCCTTTCTGTGAGGGCTTGCCACATGGATGCTCACAATGGATTCGCCTGGTCCAACGCT
>CALBJF010000134.1 GCA_937892665.1 uncultured euryarchaeote
AACTTCTCATGCTTGCAATCGATTCAAATTCATCGAGGAAGATGATGGAAGGAGCTGATTGCTTTGCTTTCTTGAAAATTTCACGAATTCCTCGTTCAGATTCCCCAACCCACTTCGAAATCATCTCTGGGCCTTTAATCGAGATGAAATTCGCTTGAGCTTCGTTGGCGATTGCTTTTGCGAGGAGCGTTTTTCCAGTACCTGGTGCTCCAAACAGAACAATTCCTCGAGGTGGCTTAATGTTGAAATGTTCAAATATTTCTGGCTTCGTTAGTGGCCATTCAACAGATTCCTTCAGTCGTTCTTTGACTTCTTCAAGGCCACCTACTTCATCCCATTCAATTGCAGGAATCTCGACGTAGATCTCACGTAGAGCAGATGGTTCGACCTCCTTGATTGCATATCTAAAGTCGTCCATTCGCACTTCCATCTTTTCAAGAACTTCTGGAGGTATTGTTTCTTCTTCCAAGTCCATTTCTGGAATATAGCGTCGCAGTGCTTTCATTGCCGCCTCTCGTACGAGTGCTGCAAGATCTGCACCAACGAAACCATAGGTGTTATCGAGAACCCAATTGATTTCAAAATCATCTGCTATTGGCATTTGACGTGTGTGCACGTCCATGATTTCTTGTCGTCCGTCACGGTCAGGGACACCGATTTCGATTTCTCGGTCAAATCGGCCAGGTCGGCGAAGAGCTGGGTCGAGCGCGTCTCTGCGGTTGGTTGCTCCAATGACAACAACGTTGTCTCGGCCTTGCATTCCGTCCATCAATGTGAGCATTTGAGCGACAACACGGCGTTCAACTTCCCCGCTGACATCTTCACGCTTAGGGCAAATTGAATCGATTTCATCAATGAAGATGATTGCAGGCGAGTTTTCACTTGCTTCATCAAAGATCTCTCTGAGTTGTTTCTCTGATTCACCGTAATACTTGGAGATGATTTCGGGACCATTAATCGACTTAAAGTGAGCGTTTACTTCTGTAGCAACCGCCTTTGCGATCATCGTTTTCCCAGTCCCAGGAGGACCATGAAGTAGAACTCCCTTAGGAGGGTCAATTCCAAGTCTACGGAACAACTCGGGGTGCTTTAGTGGAAGTTCAATCATTTCCCGAACCTTTTGCAATTGTTGACCAATTCCACCAACATCCTCGTAGGTAATACCTTCCGATTGCCCAACGTCTTCGTCGTCAATAGCTTCATCTTTGATAACAATATCAGTATCGCTGGTTACTTTGACGATTCCTTTTGGAGTGGTTTGAACCACTGCGAAAGGCAAGGCTTCTGCGAATAAGGTCATACCAGGAATAAATATTCTGTCCCCTGCCATTACTGGGCGCTTTGAGAGACCTCTTCGGGCGAATCCTTCTATTCCGGGTCCGAATTTTACCTTCTGCTTGTTCGCCATGACAGGCGAGAGTGTGAGTTTCGTACACTCTTTTGCTTCTGCTTTGATGACATCGACTCGATCGCCGAGACTTACGCCTGCGTTCTTACGGATGATTCCATCAATTCGAACAATGTCCATCTTGGCATCTTCAGGGCGGCTTCGCCAGTAGATTGCAGCTGTTGAACGCTTTTCCCCACGAATCTCGACGATGTCACCGGGTTTGAGGTCGAGACCATGGTCTCCTGAAATTCGTGCTCTTCCGTGTCCTACATCGGATGGAATTGCCTTTGCTACTCTTAACGAAACACCGTCATCATCGCCGCTCATGGGTAGTCTAAATCCTCAGGGTACTAAAACAGTTAGATGAAGAAATCCGCTTTTTATGTGCATGAAAATCAATCGTAGACTTCATGGAGGGAATAGAACTCGGGTGTTCATGGTCCACGTACTCGAAGCAGGTCTTACCTACCTTGAAGCAAACAATCCAAACAACCGCCCCGCTGTTAAAGGGTTCAATATCATTAACGGCCAGTTAACCGAAGCAAGCGATGGTTCAACCTTTGAATCACGCAATCCTGCAATCCTTAATGACAAGCTCGGTACATTCCCTCTTTCAACAAAAGACGATGTCCATGCTGCCTTGGATGCTGCACACGCTGCGTTCCCATCATGGGCTGCAACTCCAGCACCTACTCGCGGTCAAATTATAGGAAATATGGGGAGGCTCCTCATGGAACACAAGGATGCAATTGTTGCATTAGAAACCAGAGAGATTGGAAAGACGCTGAAAGAATCAGCAGGATCTGTTCAGGAAGCAATCGATACGTGCCTCTTCTTCCAATCCGAAGGAAGAAGACTTTACGGTCAAACAGTCAATTCCGAACTACCTGATAAGGAACTGTTCACCTACCGACGACCTCTTGGCGTTTGTGGAATCATCAACGCTTGCAACTTCCCTGCAGCCGTTCCATTCTGGAAAATGATTCCAGCCATCATGTGCGGAAACACCTGCGTTTGGAAGAGTCCACAAGATGCTCCTTTGCTCTCGTTTGCTCTCGCTCGAATTATGCATGAATCTGGACTCCCTGACGGAGTCATCAATCTGGTTCATGGAAAGGGAAGCGGAGCTGGACAATACCTGGTCGACGCAGTTGACGAAGGGCGTGTCAACAAAATTTCCTTTACTGGTTCAACAGAAGTTGGCAAGATGATCGGTGAAGTTTGTGGACGAAACCTCGTCTCCTGTTCTCTCGAACTTGGAGGGAAGAACCCTCTTGTTGTTATGCCGAGCTCAAACCTCGATAACGCTGTAGAAGGTGCTTATTGGGGCGCATTTGGAACTGCTGGCCAACGTTGCACATCTCTTGGAAACCTCATCATCCACAAGGATGTCTACGATGAATTCATGACCAAGTTTATGGCAAAGGTTGAAGCAACAAAGATTGGGGATTCACTTGCTCATGACGGTGTTCTTTACGGCCCAATGCTTTCTGAAAAATACGCTAAGGATTTCCTCATTGCCGTAGATATGTGCCTTGAATCTGGTGCAAAGCAAATCTTCGGTCGAGGCCGAATTACCAGCGACAACAAGCCTGCAAACTTCCTCGGAACTGCGGAAGATGGCGTGTTCATGTGGCCTCACGTCTTTACCGAAGTTACTGAAGACATGGAGTGTTTCCATGAAGAAGTCTTTGGCCCAGCAGTCACTATTTGTAAGGCAAACGATTTCGATCACGCCCTACACCTTGCCAACGCAAGCCCTTACGGACTCTCCTCCGCAATTTACACAAACGATCGATTGGAAGCATATCGATTTAAAACAGGTATCAAGGCAGGTATGACAGGTATCAACAATTCAACAACTGGTGCTGAAGCTCACCTTCCTTTCGGTGGAGTCAAAGGCTCTGGAAACGGCACACGTGAATCTGGTATTTGGGTTATTGAAGCCTATTCATACTGGCATGCAGTCAATGATGAGCTCTCCGGTAAACTTCAACTGGCACAAATGGATGTCGAAGAAATTGAAATGGTCGAAGCACAAGTTAACTGGAATGATTTGGTCTAATCGTTAGATTATACTCTCATTTTGTTGCAGAAATAACGTGCGGCCAAAGGGCCAACCTCAAAGACCCCGAGTCCTTGGATGAAGCATTCCCAGAATCTGGGAGGACGTGAACTTCATGGGCGAAGGCATCAAACTTCCAGTTATTAACGGGTTGGGACGTACAGATAGGATCGACAAATGGTGGAGGCAACCACTTGCAATGGGTATCGCATTAACTGCAGCACTCATCTACACTGCATGGCGACTCGTCATCTTCCCTGACAGTATTTCCTATGAACTAGAAGGTTCCAAGGTCATGTCACCTATCTTCTCTCCAAACATCCTGGAGTGGGAACTTTTTGGGCTGAATGAATGGGATCATCCTGGCTGGGTCAATGCTGCAATTCTTGTCCTGTGGATTCCATTCGGTTTCCGTGGAACGTGCTACTACATGAGGCGAGTCTATTACAGAACATTCTTCCAAAGCCCAACTGCTTGCTGGGTTGACGAACCTGACATCAACAAGAAAATTGGGTACGGTGGAGAAAAGCGCTTGTTCATCTTTAACAATCTCCACAGATATTTTCTCTATGCCGCGATCATCATCATCGCTATCAAGTGGTGGGATGTAACGCATACCCTTCATTTCGATGAAGGTTGGGGTTTCTCTTTTGGTACAATCATCATGGCAACAGAAGCATTCTTGCTGACGATGTACGTCACCTCCTGTCACGCTCTGCGCCACCTTGCCGGAGGTAGCCTCGACCGCTGGGTCAGTGGCATTTCCGCATTTCGAGGAAAACTGTTTAAGAAAATCAGCGTATTCAATAGATCCCACGGCTTTTGGTTCTGGACCAGTCTAGGGTTCGTATTCTTAGGCGACTTGTGGACGATTGTGGTGGCTGAAGGGCACATCAACGACATGGCCTTCGTAATATTGGGGTGATTAAATGAGTGAAGAATACATGAAACATGAATATGACGTCGTTGTCATCGGTGCTGGTGGAGCCGGTCTACGTGCTGCAATTGAAGCAGCACGCAGTGGTGCCAAAACCGCTATTATCACCAAATCTCTTCTCGGCAAAGCACATACTGTCATGGCCGAAGGTGGTTGTGCTGCTGCTTTGCAAAACGCAGATCCTCGTGATGGGTGGAAGGTTCACTTCCACGATACGATGAAAGGAAGCAAATGGCTTGCTGACTGGCGTATGGCTGAATTACATGCAAAGGAAGCTCCAGACCGAGTACGTGAACTCGAACAATGGGGTGCCGTCTTTGACCGCACACCAAAGCAACTCATCAATCAACGAAACTTTGGCGGACATACATATCCTCGACTCGCTCACGTTGGTGATTCAACCGGGCTCGAAATCATTCGTACACTGCAAGAACGCGGAATACACGAAGGTATTGACATCTTCATGGAATACACCGTTCGCCATCTCCTCAAGGAAGGAGATCGTGTCACCGGATGTGTCGCATACACACGTGTTGACGGGGAATTCCATGCCTTCTCTGCGAAGTCTGTCATTCTTGCCACTGGGGGAATCACTCGATGCTGGAGTGTATGCTCTGGCTCCTGGGAATACACCGGAGATGGGCATGCTCTCGCAATGTGGGCTGGTGCTGAACTTCGTGATATGGAATTTATTCAATTCCATCCTACTGGAATGGTTTGGCCTCCATCTGTACGCGGAATCCTCGTTACTGAAGGTGTTCGTGGCGAAGGTGGACGTCTTACCAACAGCGAAGGAGAGCGTTTCATGTTCGATTATGTCCCTGAGATGTTCAAGGGCGACCACGCAGAAACCATCGAAGAATCCGACAAATGGGTTGAAGAAGTTGTTAGCGGAAAACTAGCAACCGTTCGTCGACCTCCTGAACTCTTGACTCGAGACGTTGTTGCTAAGGCAATCAAGGCTGAAGTCGGTGCAGGAAAAGGATCTGAACATGGTGGAGCATACCTCGACATTTCACACCGTGGCCCAGAAGCCATCAAGAAGAAGTTGCCTTCCATGTATCACCAATTTATGGAACTGGCTGGCGTTGATATTACCAAAGACAAGATGGAAGTTGGCCCAACAGCTCACTACGTCATGGGAGGAATCCTCGTAAATGCTGAATCTCAAGAATCAACTGTTCCTGGTTTGTATGCTTGTGGAGAAGCAGCAAGTGGACTACACGGTGCGAATCGTCTAGGTGGAAACTCACTATCTGATCTGATCACCTTTGGAAAGCGTGCTGGAGAATTCGGCTCAAAGCGTTCCAAGGATTTGGCTCAACCATCTATTGATGATGCTCAAGTCAAAACAGCGATTGAAGAGATGATTCAACCCCTTAACAAGGAAGGCGGAGAAAACCCTGGAGTCATTTATGACGAAATGAGAGAATTGATGCAAAACAAAGTTGGAATCATTCGCACCAAGAAAGAACTTGAAGAAGCTCTTGAGGAACTCAATGCCTTCAAAAAACGAGCTCTTGCTTCCTTCCCAGGAACATCTCGGCGATACAATTCTGGATGGCATCAAGCACTTGACTTGATCAACATGGCTGACGTTTCAATTGCATGTGCTCTTGCTGCACTCACTCGTGAGGAAAGCAGAGGAGGACATACTCGGGACGACATGCCAACACCTGAAGATGAATACTGGGGTAAGACTCTGAACATCATCTGGATGGAAGAAGGAGAAGTAAAGATTCGACAAGAACCTGTAGAAGAGATGAGAGAGGATCTCAAAGACGCAATCAAGGAAGTTAAAGACATGATTGCTGAACGGGCTGAAGAACAAGCAGGAGGTGGCAAGTGATGTCATTGAAAGGAAAAAAGCAGGCATTCAAAGTCGCTCGTGGCGAAGACGGAGAAACAACATTGGAAGATTACGAAATCACCCTTGATGAAGGAATGGTTGTTCTCGATTGCATACATCGTATTCAACACGAAAAGGAACCAGATATGGCTGTTCGCTGGAACTGTAAAGCAGGAAAGTGTGGTTCATGTTCGGCTGAAATTAACGGACGTCCTCGTTTGATGTGCATGACTCGTATGAGTGATGTCGTTGCGGAAACACCTGAAGGACAACCTATTGAAATTCGTCCAATGAAGGCATTCCCACACATCAAGGATCTTGTTACAGACGTTCAATGGAACTACGATATAGCTAAGAAAATTGCACCAATTAATGGTCCAGAAGAAATGAATTGGAAATTCAACCAAATGGAAGCAGACAGAGTACAACACTTCCGCGAGTGCATCGAATGTTTCCTTTGTGTCAACACATGTCACGTTCTAAGAGATCACGAAATGTTTGACGACTTTGCTGGACCAAGAAATCTCGTTCGACTTGCACAGTACGAAATGCACCCGCTCGATACAGAAGACCGTGTTCCAGAAATCAAGAAGGAATTCGGAATCGAATACTGCAACATAACACGATGTTGTACAGAGGTTTGTCCTGCCGGAATTCAAATCACTGACGATGCAATTATTCAACTCAAAGAACGAGTTGTAGATCGCTATTATGATCCATTGCAGCGAATCTGGAGAACAATTACTCGAAAGAAGGTCCGATACTGATACTATTTCGTTTCAAAAAAAAACACTTTTTGTACCCTAGAAAACATACGGTCATATACTCGCTTGAGTGATGTATTGGGCATGGACAGAACACTATCAGACATAAAGAGAGAATTCTCAACCGCCACCACAGCTGGATGCATTCTAGGCTTCTTAGGCCTTACAATCATCACTGCAACGAAGCTAACAGCACTCATGCCGTTACTATTTGCACCATTGGTTTGTGGAACACTCGTATTCACTCTATACAAATCTCAAATGAACACCAAGCGAATCGACATCATGACAAGACCAGCACCTACTGAAACTCAGAATTGATATCTTGTAAATCAGGAAAGACCTGAGTTGATTCCTGGCACTGAAACATTAGGGGAACGTCTAATGTCTCCGCATGGCTGTGGAAATATGAATCCCATAGGTATGTGGCATTGTGCCATTCCCTTTCCTAAAGGTAACAATATGTTCCAACCTGCTCAATTTCCCATTAACAAAGAATCTTCTTGATGAGAATTTTGAATTTCAGAAAGTTCTTAAATCGAGGTTCTGTAGAACCCCCATGCCTATGACTTTTCGTAATTTTAAACCAGGGCCAACCTGCACATGCACTCCCCCTGA
>CALBJF010000135.1 GCA_937892665.1 uncultured euryarchaeote
CACAAGATGCACAAGAAGCAGTTGGCGATTATCGCTATGGATTCCACGACCCTGAATCGTCTACAATACGATTCGATAAAGGTCTCAGTGAACAAGTTGTCCGTGATATTTCAGAACTCAAGAATGAGCCTGAATGGATGACGGAAATTCGCGTAAAAGCCTACAATCATTTCGTCGAGAGAGAAATGCCGACATGGGGGAACTGCGATTCTCTTAATGGAATCAACTTTGACAACATCACTTACTTCCTTCGTTCCTCGAACAAGACTGAGAAAAATTGGGACGATGTTCCTGAAGATATCAAGCGTACATTCGACCGCCTCGGCATACCAGAAGCTGAGCAAAAATGGCTCGGTGGCGTCACTGCACAATATGAAAGCGAAGCGGTGTACCACTCTATCAGAGAAGATCTGGAAGAGCAAGGAGTCATTTTCTTGGACATGGATACAGGACTCAAAGAATATCCTGAACTGGTCAAGAAATACTTCGGAACTGTCATCCCTCATAGTGATAACAAATTCTCAGCCTTAAACACAGCAGTGTGGTCTGGCGGGTCGTTCATCTATGTGCCAAAAGGCATTCATGTAGAAATGCCAGTTCAAGCCTATTTCAGAATCAATGCCAAAAATATGGGTCAATTTGAACGTACACTGATTATTGCCGATGAAGGGTCTTCCCTCCACTATGTTGAAGGATGTACTGCACCGACATACTCCACTGATTCCCTCCACTCAGCAGTTGTTGAGTTGATCGCAATGGAAGGCGCAAAAATCCGTTATTCAACCGTTCAAAATTGGTCCGCAAACGTGTACAACCTGGTCACAAAGCGGGGTATTGCATACAAGAACGCAACTGTGGAATGGGTTGATGGAAACATTGGCTCGAAATTGACCATGAAGTATCCGTCTGTTCTACTCAAAGGAGAAGGAGCCCATGCCGAGATTATTTCCGTAGCATACGCTGGAACTGGACAACACCAAGATGCTGGAGCAAAGGTTCACCATCTTGCACCAAACACCACATCAAACATTCTCTCCAAATCTATTTCCAAAGGTGGAGGACGCTCATCTTACAGAGGAATGTTGCAAGTTACACCCAAAGCCAGCGGATGTCGCTCGAAGGTCGTATGCGACGCTCTTATGCTCGATGAAGACAGCAGAAGTGACACATATCCAACAATGGAAATAGGAAACTCAACCGCAGACTTAGAACACGAAGCAAGTGTTTCCAAGGTTTCAGGAGACCAACTCTTCTATCTTATGAGCAGAGGCCACTCCGAAGTAGAAGCCATGGGACTTATCGTCAACGGTTTCTTCGAACCCTTTACTCGAGAATTACCAATGGAATACGCAGTTGAACTCAATCGTCTGTTAGAATTGGAAATGGAGGGTTCGATTGGATGACATCGTACCTCGATGCATCACTTCCAACTCGATCAGAACACCTCTGGCGATACACACCATGGTCAAGAGTTCACCCCACCAAAGTCGACGAGTTACCCGCTGTAGGTGAACTTGTCATTGAAAGTGACAATGCAGATATCAAGATAATTTCTAAAAAAAACATTGAGCATGGAAATGACATCGCTCGAGTTTTTCTTGACAATGTGATCGAGAATACCCATGTCCTAACTCCGGAGAACAAAACAACACACGTCCAAATTAGAGCAGGCGGACATGCTGTCGCA
>CALBJF010000136.1 GCA_937892665.1 uncultured euryarchaeote
GCAATATCTCCTTTTTGATTGGCATTTACGAGCATTGCTATGGAGGAGTTGACACTTCTCCAATCGTTTCCTGTATGCTCTAACAAATACATAATGTGAGCATCCTCAAGGAGTAATCCCTGAAGTGAACTTTCTCTTTTGATATGGAGAGCCAGACTCGTTGAGGAAGTCGGAGACAATTCCGCTGTTGATGAATGTTTCATAACATCCCAAAGTCTTGATGATGCCCATGAATCGGGATGCGTCAAAGAGGTTGCAAGCACTTGGATGCCTAGATTTAGGCCATGATCGATGAGGTGTCCTAAATTCGTAGCCAGATCTTCGTTTTCCGAGACAAGATGAAGATCATCAATCAAGAGCAAGCATGTATTTGTTAATGCTTCATGCCAATCATGTGGTAAGCTGCTCGCACTGATTAATTCAGTACCTCGTATTATTCGTACTTCTTTGTCATAATATCGTAATACACTTTGTCCTGTTGCGTGCAATAAATGACTCTTACCCGTCCCATGTAAGCCGATTATGAGCAATGGATTCATTTGACTTCCAAGTTGATCAATAATCGCTTCACATGCTTGAGTTGGACCTTTGTTTTCCCCGTAGACTCGCCATTGTTTGAACGTCTTCTTTTGGTTGATTTGAAGTTGTAATGGCCAAGTTGATTGTGAGGGTGCAAGATTGGTATGATGAAGGCGCTCATGTGGTTGAAGCGGTGCTAACTCTTGGTTCAATGCATGAGAGGGGTATTGTCGCTGTTCATCGATTACCGATGCCCACAATGGTTTCCCGTCAATAGAGAAACCTACACGTGATCCAAGCGGAGTCGAAGGCTCAGCAGTGACACGTTCCCTCATATTCTTCAAGCGAGATGCGATGAGTTCAGCGTTCGATTGTTCGTCGCTATCGTTCCGAAGATTGAGTTGAGGGATGTATTCGACATGTTCTCCAAATGTTTCTTTTGCAATCGCATCAATGAACGGGCGCTCATGTAATGGTTGAGTTCCTAAGAATGCTCTGCCTTCCTTCAGAGATGACGGTTTGTTGAGTAGACGACCCAAACTGGATTTATTTGTGGTCTTCGACTTCTCTTTTTCCGGCAAATTCGCTTTTGCTTTTTGCAGAGCGATTTTCAGTCGATTTGTACGTTCTATGCTCATTCAGACCCCCCCTCATCTGATTCATCCGACTCTGTCCCGTTTTTAAGATCCTGAATAGGCTCTTGGTGTTGAGTCGCTGAGACATACTCTCTTGCATGAGGTGATGCCATTGACTTGACTTTTGATTTTGTAGGTGTTGCACGTTGTTGCAATCGAAGTGTCTTTGTGCCTTTTATTGGTGGTAACTTCGACAACTTCTTCGAAGCAGAACTGGCTGCAGCAGTGTTCAGACGTTGTGATGTTACGTTCTTCTTTTGATCAGGGAAACGATGTTCATGGACGCTTGCAGCAGCCTTCGCAAGATGCTCTAAACTTGATCGTTGAACACTATCGGAATCAATTGTGCCTAATTCGACAACACGCTTAGATTCAGCATTTAGTTTCTCAACTCTTTTGTTGCTGTGTTTCGTCTCAATCTTCTTCTTTCGTCGAATAATTCTTTGAGCAGGACGAGGTTTTTTGGGGATTGAAAGTTGTTCAATCTCTGGCTCTGGAGCAACAACTTCTTGTTCAGGTTCATCCATCACTACAACCGTTTCCTCCACCTCAAGAACCACCACTTCCTCC
>CALBJF010000137.1 GCA_937892665.1 uncultured euryarchaeote
CTATCAGGTATATAATAAAAAAAAGAGTGATTTATTCTTTCAAATCAATTGATGCACCAGAACCACATTGGTTCTCCGAAGTTGAACCTTCAACACAGAAAATTGTCACAGTGTTCTTCCAATTTGTTCTATCGAACTGCGGTGGAATGTTGTTCTCATCTGTCGGTTTGTCGATAGTAATACGTACAATATCTGGGGTCGAGTAGTCTTCACCATCATATGCCTTTACAAGAATCTCATATTGTCCTTGGTGGTCAAGTTTACTCGTATCCCATACAGCAGACCATGAATAACCAGGTCCTGTCTTGGTAAATTGAGTAACTGGTCCAGGACCAGTGTTGAGAATCAATCCGCTTGCAAGGTCTGTAATTGTGATCTCTACACGGGTGATTGTTCCATCAGCACCATCGCTTGCAAATCCAATCAATGTTGTGTTCGTTGCTGCTCGTACCGTTTCAGTACCGTCAGGCTCCAATAAGTCAACAATTGGAATAATGTTGTCATTGACTACAATCACAGTTCTCGTTTGAATAACACAAATGCCTTGCTGATCATCACAGTAATCGCTGTCGCTCGCCCAAACTTCGAAATCATATTCACCAGACTCTAGTTCATCGAAATTCCATTGATAGGCCCATCCAACTGAACCATTAATGGCAAAGTGCGAACTGTAACCATTTGGTCCACTCACATCGAACCAGATATCTTGGATATCTGAGCCCCAAATACCTGAATATGGGTCGGAGGCTGTGCCTGTGAAGAGGATTTTACCGTTCGTGTGTGTTGAACCATCGAGAGGCTCGTTGAGGTATAATGTAGGAGGCACAAGGTTAAGTTTGAATTTACGGACTTCAACCGGGGAATAATCAAGACCATCGTATGAGCGAATTCTGAATGTAACGTCGCTTTCTCCTTCAGGATGAGCAGAGAGATCCCATTCGAAAGACCATGTTTTGAATGGGTGGTTGTCCTTTGTCAACTCACCATTTGCTCCAGAGGTGTCGACTGCGTAGTACCAATCGGAGCTACCAGGTGGTTGAATCTCAACACGATTTACAAGACCGAATTGAAGGTCATAGGCAAGGAAGTCTGTCTGACCACCTAATTGCCCATCCCATGCTGAACCAGTGATTACTGCATTGATAGCAAACGAATCCCCATCGTACTGTTCAACGGTTACGCCAGGACGAAGATTATCGAGATTGATAATATCATCAACAGCACCGCTTAGTACGAAGTCAAAGTCTTTCTTACCTTTGTTGAATTTGTACGCCTCAACGATGTAGAATGGTAATTCTCTACCATTTACACAATCCGTATCGGCATCATCGACAAAGGTGTCACCATCATTGTCATACCCATCTGAACATGTGTCTTCAGTGAGTACAATAGGGTTGCCAGTTCCATCATCAGAACCTGGTACAACGACATTGGATTCACCTACGAAGTGATTCCAATTACGATCCAATAAGAAGTTAGATGGAAGGGAGACTTGTTGAGTAAATCCGAATTCATCTGTTGTTAGTTGATAGATAGGGAGCCCAGTTGCATCTTTAATGATGACTGTTGCCCCTGCTACGTTACTGTTCTTGGCTTTTACTTGATAGCGAACCAGTTCACCTTCTCTGACTTGAGAACCCCAAGCAGAGTTTTGGTTTTGAACGTGCACTTTTGTAGCGTCAAAGTTCTGTAAATCTGCGAAAGAGAAAACGGTTGAGTTGTTAACTAATTCAATAGCAAGCGGCATGTCACGAGGAGGCATGATGCTTGTTTCTGGAAGTAACAAACACTCCGCTTGAACGTAAGGGCATTCTGCACCTTCCCATGAGAGCATGACTGGGTGCGTGTAGCCGCCTTGTGCATCAGGGATGTACTCTGACTGAACTGTTACTCTTGATTCGGAGATGTTGTATATTTGTGTTGCATTTGTCCAGGTGTTTCCGGAGAAGTATCCAATTGAACCAAATTTAGAGCCGTACTTGTTATCAAAATGACTGATATTAGCAGCAAATTGACCTGCTTCGATTGTATT
>CALBJF010000138.1 GCA_937892665.1 uncultured euryarchaeote
TAGCATACGGCGGCTTATTACTCAACAGCGTCGAGTCTGAATTCAGCACTGGCACTTCCTTCGGCCTAGGGCTCATTTTGCTTGGAATCGTAATCATAGGCGTTGGTATCACTGGCATTTATTTCGGTGTGAAAACTGCACTCAGAGACATAAAAGGCGTGGTGGGTTTAATGATCATATCAGGCGTTGGTGTCCTTCTCGGCCTTCTGCAATGGGGTATGACAGATGCCGTTGGGGCCCTGTTAGCGCACCTTACTTTTTTGGTGTTGGGCCTTTGCTGTTTTTTAATTCCCATTTTCAAAGCACAATTTACGGGCGTTTTGGTAACATCTACAGAACCAAACGCTGGCCCTGCACGGGAAAAGCAATTCTCATTCAAAGGAAAGCCCGTTCATTTGGTTGAGTGGCTTAGTCACTCCTTTTCCATAATGACGCTGCTGCTTCTTATCGTTTGTTTCTCCTCGACCTGGTACACAATTTCCGTTGTCGGAGAAATGGAACTTTCAGTTTCCATGGGTATCAGCGATGCGGAATTGACTGAAGATAATGAAGGCGAAGAAATAATTTTTGATGAAGCAGTGGATGATTTGCAGTCCTTATACAACCGTATGTGCGTTAAGCAAAGTGATTATGAATGTTACGAACTACTTGAAGAATTGGAGTACTGGAAATCGTGGAAAAATGCAGGTACACTGTTGAATATTGTTCTCATTTGTTGCACTCTTGCTGCTGTGGCCTCAATCATTTCACGAATTGTCATTGTTTTGACAAATCTCGAGGTGGTCGAAATTCCAGACGCCCCCTATGTCCTTTCAGAACTCATTCGAAAATTTGCACCGTTTGTAATTTCGGGGCTTCTCTTTGTAGGCACCATAATGTACATGATTATTAGCCCAGGATCGGCGATGTTAGAAAGTCCAGAAATCACCTTGGAATCCAGTTTTGGAGCCATCGTTTGGATCTCGTTGGCCGTTCCAATTCTAACAACAATCTTAACGTTCTATGAAATCGAGTTCATGCCTTAAACATTCGATAGTGAACATTTCACCTGCTGGAAGGAAATTCCCCTCGCTTGCCTATCGGTATCGTATGGCAGGGTTTCAAATTGACTCTGGGAGCCGACGCTCCTTCCGTCTGCAATACGCATGACTACTATTCAGTACTCAGCGGTTCTTGTGTGAGCGTTCGTCTTGTTTCGCCCGGGTCGACGAACAGCGC
>CALBJF010000139.1 GCA_937892665.1 uncultured euryarchaeote
CAAGTGCAAGGGATGGAGAACGAGGAAGGTGACCGCTTTGGATTACAGTTCCATCCCGAAGTCAATGATTCTGAATTTGGTAAGGAAATGTTTGAAAACTTTGTCGAAATTTGTAGAAAAAGCAGAGACAATTAAAAACATCAATATAAAACGCATTCGTGGTTATTATTATCATGGCAGAGTCAATCTTGATTATTGGTGGCGGTAGTGATATCGCTCAGGTTTTAGCTGAAAAACTAATTGAAAATCACTTCAAAGTCACGATGCTTGTTAGAAATCCAGAGTCATTGAATGAAGGAATCTCTAGTAGAGTAGCAATTGTCAACGGCGACGCATTATCTCCCACAGATTTAGCTAAAGCAATAGAGGTGGCGGCTGAACAAGGAGATGGGAAGATATCTGGAATGGCCCATCTTGTTGGCTCGATACTAATCAGGCCTCCACATGCAGTCAAAGTCGAGGCATTTGAAGAGGTGATTCAAACTAATTTAGTGAGTGCCTTCATGGCATTATCCATGACATGTAAAGCATTATTGAAGTCAGGAGGCGGAAGAGTAGTTTTTACTTCAAGCGTCGCTGCCAGCCTAGGACTTGTTAATCATGAAGCAATCGCAGCAGCCAAGGGTGGAATTGAATCTATGGTTCGTTCAGCAGCAGCAACATATGCCAAAAGAAATATTCGAGTCAATGCAGTTGCACCTGGGCTTACCGATACTAAACTATCAGGACCGATTACTCGTTCAGAAGCCATGCTCGAGTCTGCAGTTTCTATGATTCCTATGAAGAGGATTAATCAACCGGAAGAGATTGCAGAAACCATGTACTGGTTATTGTCCACAGCCCCTGATAATCTAACAGGTCAAATAATACATCTTGATGGAGGTATGAGAAATGTCCGAAACTGAGAATGAAAAAAATTGGCATGATGCTTTGAAAGTAAGTAAATTAAAGCCGGGTAAGAAGAAGATGATTAGATTTGGTAAAAAATTAGTTTTACTAATCAATATGGAAGGAGATTATTTTGCTACCGAGGCACTATGTAGACATATGCGTTGGCCTCTTGCTATAGGCGGTAAAGTCAAAGATGGCTGTATTAGATGTCCTCTGCACCAAACCACACACCAAATTGATGATGGAAGTTTAGTCGAATGGGCTCCTTTCCCATTATTCCCTCCATTTGGTAAAGTAGTGGGTAAACTTTCTAAGCAAAAAGACCTCAAAACCTATCAAACCCGTGTTTCAAGTGAGAAAGTACAAGTCTATATCGAATAATTCAGTAATTAATAGGTCATGAAACTGATCTATTAATCGCTTATATCGAAAAGTAAGAAGTGTACTGGGGACTGAACCCCGATTGTAATTTTCTATAACGTCTTGAAGGGTTTGAGAGGATCCTCGCTATTTCGTGGAGATGATATGTCGTTACTGTTGATTCGATTCATTGAGAAGTGATTCCGCAATCAATCGTATGTCTGTATTCCATTGAGTAAACTCAGGCATTTCCATAGGTTCAACACCATGTACTGCATGAAGCCAGATGAGTGTTCCAGTATCGATCGTGATTTGCCCTGCATGTCCTTTTTCATCTGTAAATACAGAGGTTGGCTTCTGGCCAGTCAATTGTCCGATATCCTCATCGAGTTGACCTGTTTCAAACATGTCTCGCAATTCATACGCTGCTGCTCCATGATGGAAGGTGAAAATATCCGCATTAGGATAATCTGCGCTTAAGTTTGAAGCCAATCGAACCCAAGAATCGTACAAGAATCCACTTCCGTTCTTATGCTCACTTGCGTTTTCATATTGTCCCGGATAATCTTTCCAAATCATCGAGAGTCCAATACGGGTGTCTGGATTCTTGTCTAAGGCATAATCAGTGAAGTTCCAAATCGCTTCATCAGACTGCAAACCGGTCTCAACGAACTCGATACTGCAACAAATCATAATTAAAACATCAATTTCTCCGGTGTCCAAGAATTCCTTGATTCGCTCGCTATCGGCTTCATCTGACCATAGAGCATCTGGTGCACCCGATGCACCTCCGCTAAATTGAGCATATGCTGTATGATTTGTAATTCCAGCTGTGTGTGAATAGTCTTCCAATAACTCTGCGAATCTTCTTCCAAAACTGTGTCCGATGTAAAGTACATTGTAGTCTTCTAAGTTTACGTCTTCAGGAGGCCTTTCGGTCATTTCCAGTTCGCCTCCATTTCCTCGGCCAATACCTAAACACCCCGATAACGAGATTGTAAGCATAAGAATGGCTGCCAAAAATACGCTCATTTTACTCATAAACAGCGGCTATAATCGGCCATATTTATCAC
>CALBJF010000140.1 GCA_937892665.1 uncultured euryarchaeote
AATCATCTTCCATGTCAACCAATGCTCCTCGATGGACTTCATCAAAATCAGTTGGCTTAGGTTGTAAAGCACTTGTTGGTTCATCCACATCTTTCGCAGCGATGTTATCGGACCATGTTATGTCGAGTTCCATGTAAGATGCTTCACGAAGATGGAATTCCCATGTGGATGGTCTGTCAAGCGTAAATGTAACCCGAATACGAACTGTTTCTTCTGGCCACAAGAGGCGACCTTGATCGAGATCGAGTGGTTCGTCTGTCCAACGATATGGTTCAGCATTTGTGCCGGGGCTTGTGGCTGCATCTGCTTCAAGATTTGTTACACTAGAACCGATGATCACTCGGACATCCATTTCTGGACGATAAAGTCCCAAAACATCGCCTTGTACTCGAAGATCAATCACAAGTTCATCGATTGTATCTGGTAAGAGTGCTAATTCAGTTTGTTCTGGAAACATATCGAATTCAAGAGCTACAGTCTCGGTTGAAACAGGATTCGCTTGCACACTTCCTGTAATGGTTTCTTCACCTATTGCCACAGGTGTGAGTAAGCATTCATCATCAGAAACACAAGAGAAAAACAACGTCCCTCCATCTGTGTTGTCAGTGAGTGAGGCTTGGCCGGGAGGAATTATTGAGAGTAAAAGAATCACGATGAGGAAGCGATGTATATTCGACCCCATGGTTCCTCACTCATAGTCTGCTATTCAATAAATTGTTTAGATTGTTTCGCCTACGTTTTCAATATCAATGAGAACTGTAGAGCATGTACGGCACTTGTATCTCCCGTTACTACGTTTTTTGCGAGGATATTGATTTTTGCAGGTCGTACATGTCCAAAGCCAATCTGCAGAGCGTCGTCTCAGATACTGTGTAAACGCCTTGCCTTGACTTGCTCCTTCATGGGGCCACAGGGATTCTATTCGACGAAAAGCTGCATTATGATATCTCATGCCTAAGACATGAAGGAATTCATGATACAAAACAAACCGAGCATAATCCAACCATTCCTCTGTTAACAAATGAGGATGCAAATCCACCGTTTCAACATCTTCAAAGTGAAGCGCTTCCGATGTTCTTCCACGCTTAAATCGAGTCACACCATGTCGTTGTGTTGCATTTCTTCGAAGGACTGCGAGTTGGACATGATGTAGATTTCTTAATTTATCATCAGGCCAGACTTCCATATGGTTCATCGTAAGAAGAACTTCTATGCGAAGGTCTTCCAAAGACGATACTTGAATCGAGGAAGGTTTAGCCATATTTTGTCCTCAATTCCAACGGTGGTATGCAGGATGCCCTTCCTTTACTGCTACAAAGAGACCTTTGCCAGTTGCACAAAGCTTCCCTGCTGCTTTCAATTCCATACGGATATGAACACGATCTATACTTATTTCTTCTGCAAATGCTGTGATGACGAGTTCAGTATCCATTGGTGTTGGCCGTCTTAAGGAAATCGAATAGGATGCCGTAACTGTGCATGGAGGTTCTTCGAGATTCTGTTCATCCATCAAAGCGATTGCTGCAGCCCAATTCCCATGGCAATCCATCAATGTTCCAATGATACCACCATTGACCATTCCTGGAAACGCTTGATGCTCTTCCGAAGGAGTAAACTTCATTTCTAAACCTTGTTCGGTTCTGTAGGAGTTGATTTGCAAGCCATGTTCATTCGCAGGTCCACAGCCAAAGCAGATAGAACTTGCAGCATACTGTCGTTGAACCCCATTGTCCATGCTCCAACTCTGTGGAGTCAGCCCTTAGACTCTCGCTTTTGAGAATCAAGAGTAGAGCTTACGCTCAACTGGTTCCGATGTCCAAGGCCATCGGAGGCCTTTTTTCCAACAAAGGAGGCTTATCTTCCGATACGTTCTTGAATAAACTTCACAAAATGATCCATGTGTTTAGCATGTTTTTCTACGAACCTCTCTGGCAATCGTTTGATGATTGAACCATGGATGAGTTTGAGATTTCTCCCAATCCAGTATCCTTGAAGTTCGCCAAACATGCTTAGATTCTTTAGACCTTCACTAAACGAATCTGGACAACATGGTCTGTTTGATTTGTTACTTCGGGTGTGGGTCTTAGACTGTATTCCCTTAGTCGAGTCATAACTCATTTGACTATTACGTCTTCCCGTACGTTTTTTTCTTCCTTTGCTTTTATTATTACTACTCATAATCTTCCTTCCAATTTACCTGCGCAGAAACGTCTTGCGTTCCCGCCAAAGCATAGACTGCTTCGGGCAAATTTGGTCGATTATTGGTACATAGGATTCCCATACACAATTCGTGCATTATATTCTTGATTTCAGAGTTAATAAAGGTATTGTCACTTGGAATTCAGCACATGAGGGACATCTGTTCCCCTTTGGCTTCCTCAAGTCGATTCTTGGCAGGGCATAAAAAACGGATGCTGCAATGCATGCATGTCCGAGATGAATCTGCAAATGGGACTCGTTCAAGGTTGTTTTTTGATCCAACCAGTTTGAGAATTCTCTCCATCTCTAGGGAATCAAGATGAATCAACCGGCGTATGGATTTTTTTTCGTTCGTACTTACATTTGTCTTATGTATGAACCATTTACCATTCTTCCACGAGTATTGTATAATTGTCTTATTCTCCGTTCCTAATGAAAAAAGAGCAGCATTTTGATTGATTTGATCGATTGAAGAATATCCAAATAGGTTGATTCGAATCAAAAATGAATGTTCGCCTTTTTCTGCAGAAAAGTCTGATGAGTTGTAGACCCTTACTCCATCAATACGTTTTGATCTCGTAGCTGGTATTGACTTGAAGGCCATTGTATCGAGTAGATGGATAAAGGATTCATCTTCAATCAATTTAATGCATCTTTCTGCCCCAATTTCTTCAAGATGCTTTTCTGGTTTCACTCGACGAAACACAGAATCAGGTTCTTTCCATTCCTTGAGTTGAGTAATTATTGAATTTCTATCTTCTATGCGATATTGGAATGCTTGATTAAATTTCAATCGAACTAAGTTTGTAGTCCATTTCATCCCCATCTGATAATCTTCGACATAATCGCGAATCGTGTCACGAATACTCATTTGCATAAGAATCCAAGGTGTTTGAATTGCAAATGAATTCTTTAACAATTGTACAGTAGGGTGGTTTGTTGCATGGGCTGCAATTCCATAGCGTAGGACAAAGGCTCTCGGGCATCGTTGCATTAGGTTGACTCGAGTTCGTGACCACGTTCTTTGGATTGGATGCATAAGTGAAGAATATTTCTTCAACCGACATTAATGCTTCTCTACAATACGCCAATTGAAAAGAGGGCTAATATTGAGTTCGCTGTAACCCACAGGCTGATTGGAATCAGTACTAACCCCATGAATCGTGCAAAGGATTCGGCTCCAAATTTGCCAAAGAGGTTGGAGATTGGCCCGCCCCAAGAAGCAATAATTCTCAGAATCAGGACTGTAAGTCCTGATACAAGGATGTGTCCTAAAAGAATGAGAACTGCGAAGAGAATAGAGATTCCACCATCTAATGCTGTTGCGCCTACGCCTTGTGCAATTAGAGCAGGGTCAGCAAGCCAAGAGAACCATCCGATGAAGACGCCGAGGAACACATCACGCTGCATGTCTTCTTTTGGCCTCCATTCTTGGAATGATTTGTTTGTTAAACCATGGAGCATGGATCCGAGTAACTTTGCTTCTATTGGCGTACCAGTTCGGTAAGTGACGACACACATTTGAACAAACCAAAGGAACATTGCTACGTGAAGTATATGAGCGAAGTATGCGCCAATTGGCAACAAACTTGCCAAAAGTGCAGGGAGATGTACCATCAAGACACCACATCCTCCAGCCAATGCGATACTAGCCCATAATGCGCCAGGTGGAAGAGGTTCCTCTGGTTTTGTCCAACCTTGACGAGGCAATGCTAGGAAGATGAGGAATAAGCCTGCCGGAATCAAGATGGAAAAGTATGTACCTAGACTAGTCGGTCCACCTGTTCCTATACCGTCGATTGCATCATTCATTGCCTTTGAACCAGCGGTTGGTGTCTCACTCCATGTGACATGCATCGTTTTGTCAACAATTAAAATCGAATCAGCGTTACCAGTTGGTGAAGAACTTACTAATTCGTTATTATAATCTAGAACAATTAGCCAACTTCCGT
>CALBJF010000141.1 GCA_937892665.1 uncultured euryarchaeote
GCCGCTGCTTCCATCATCCGCACTGAAGTAGAGCGTATCACCGACGAGTATCTCCATGTATTGTCCGGGGTTACTGCCGCTGCCAGTTCCGCTGCGGATATCAGCCACCCGCCAAGTTGAGGCGTTTGAGGTATCATGAGCCCACAGTTCTGCGCCGCTGCTTCCATCATCCGCACTGAAGTAGAACGTATCACCGACTAAGAACTTCATGTAATTACCGGGGTAACTGCTGCCAGTTCCGCTGTTAATATCAGTCACCCGCCAAGTTGAGGCGTTTGAGGTATCATGAGCCCACAATTCGTGGCCGCTGCTTCCATCATCCGCACTGAAGTAGAGCGTATCACCGACCAAGAGCTCCATGTATGCTCCGGGGTTACTGCCGCTGCCAATTCCGCTGCGGATATCAGCCACCCGCCAAGTTGTTCCGTTGCCGTTGGAGGTTACAGAGCCTGAACCGCTGCCTGAGCCGCTTGCCGCACTGGCGTTGTATTGGAAAGTGATGTCGGTCATGGCTACATCGAGGTAGAGATCTGCACCTTCGACGCTCTGTGTGAGCTGGAGGTAGGATGCAGAGAGATAGATGCTCGTACGATAGGTAACGCCATCCCGATCTCCCGTGATGTTGTATGTTTGATTGACTGAATCTACAGTGGGTGTACCGCTGATGGTGCAGTTATTCATCGAGAGTCCTAGTGGAAGGTTCGGTGAGGAGACGCAGTTAGAGAAGTGTGAAATCGCCATTGAAACACCAGTTCCAAGGTTAACGAATGGGAGGTTGTCGCCCATTTCGTTGGCGCCATCGCCTCTCGTCGTTGTATCTCCAAGGCCAAGCCAACCATCTCCATTGCTCCCCCAACATTTGAGTGACCCATTGTCAATAATGGCGCATACATGTGAATAGCCGCCTTTGATAGCGAGCGCTTTGACATCTGTTCCGAGATCGGTTGTGGCGAGGTTATCGCCCATTTCGTTGGGGCCATTACCTATGATCGCGGTGCTTCCAATACCGAGTTGCCCGTGTAGATTCAGGCCCCAGCAGGCAACTGAACCGTTGTCCAAAACGGCGCAAACTCCTTGCGTCAAGGCCGTCAAATCTACGGCTGTTCGACCCGTGCCGAGATCGACGAAGGAGAGGCTATCGCCCATTTCGTTGGAGTCATCTCCTTGGTGCGAGGTGTTTCCAAGGCCAAGATTACCGTATTGATTGAAGCCCCAGCACTTTACTGAACCATTATCAAAGAGGGCACATGTGTGTCCGTTTCCTGCGTCGATGTGAACGGGAGTGAGGCCTGTTCCAAGAGAGGTGTATGACAAATTGTCGCCCATTTCGTCTGCGTCATCACCCATGGCCGTGGTGCTTCCAATTCCCAATCGGCCGTGACCGTTATTGCCCCAACACTTGATAGATCCGTTGTCCAAAATTGCACAGGCGTGATCGTGTCCAGTTGCAATGCCAACGGCGGTTCGTCCTGTGCCCAGGTCAACCGATGTGAGGTTATCGCCCATTTCGTCTGCGTCATCACCCATGGTCGTCGTGTTTCCAATGCCCAACTGGCCTTGTGCGTTCCTGCCCCAACATTTTACATCTCCGTTGTCCAAGAGAGCGCAAGAAAAGCGATCGCCAACTGAAACATCGACCGCAGTTAGACCTGTACCGAGATCAACCACTGAGAGGTTATCACCCATTCTTTCTGCTACGTTACCCATGGTCGTGGTGTTTCCAATGCCCAACTGGCCGTGTGAGTTGTAGCCCCAACACTTCACCATACCATCATCGAGAACAGCACACGTATGTGGAGAGAGTTGAGTTAGGCCAGAGGATATCGATGTGGCCGTACGTCCCGTGCCGAGGTTTGAGACTGGTAGAGCGTCGCCCATTTCACCAGCACCATCTCCAATAGGTTGGGTCGCTCCATTACCAAGACGATCGTTTCCGCTCGAACCCCAACACTTGATTGATCCGTTGTTCAAGATGCCGCAGGCATGATTGTATCCCAAGGCAAGTGAATCTGAACTTGCACTGCTCGTTCCGAACGTGATGTTCGTCATCGGTATGTCGACAGAAAGTTCAGCACCATCGGCGGTGGAAGTGAGTTCGAGGTAGGAGGCGGAGAGCCAAACGCTCGTCTGGAATGTTATGTTGCTGATGTTTGCCGTGACCGTGTACGTTTGATTGACGGAGGCATCCGTTGGTGTACCGCTAATTGTGCACGTGTTGTTGTCGATGAACAAGCCATTAGGAAGACCAGGGGAAGTGCTGCAATTTGTTGCTGAATTTACTTTATCCATACTCCTCGTCAGGAATTTGTACGATGTATCGACCAATGTTGGAGTCGAAGCGGTGTTTGTAGTTCCATCTCCAATGTTTCCTTGTGCATTGCGACCCCAGCAGTACATCGATCCATTATCAATCAAAGCACAAGTTGCATCGCCTCCTCCGTCAAGCATCAACTTCGTTTGATTCAGGGCAAAGGGAGATGTGTAGGCCGATGACCCTCCAGTCGTTCCATTTCCGTGTTGGTTTACGTTATTGCGGCCCAAACAATTCACAGAATTATTGGAAAGAAGGGTGCATGAGTGATCTACACCAGTGCTTACAGAAACCGTTGTTCCAGGCATGTTCGCAACATGTGTTGGTTTCAATAGGTCCCCTCCACTCGAAACAGATCCGATTTGGCCATACGCATTGGCTCCCCAACACATTACTGAGCCGTTATTCAAAATAGCGCAGGTAAAAGTATGATCACTTTCGATAGCGATAGCAGGTGCGCCAAGTGGGATTGTAAGTGTTGGAGTATCTCGGTCGGTTGTGGAATTATCTCCAAGCTGGCCGTCTGTGTTTAAGCCCCAGCAAGCGACTGTTCCATCTTCCAAGAGAGCACAATGGTGGCTGTTTCCACTTGTTAACGCCACTGCCTTATTCCCGTTAGGTAACGAAGTTGTGGGTGTGGGAGAAAAGCGATTAGTAGATTCTTGTCCATCACCAACGCCTCCATAGAGACCATATCCCCAGCACGAGACACTGCCGTTGTCAAGAATAACGCATGCCCCTTGATTGGCTGTAGAGACCTCGATAGCGTATCGACCGGCTCCTAAAGAGTCGGTCAAAGTCGGTGTTGTTGTTGGGGTATTACCGACAGTGTTGACAGAACCCAGTGCTCCATATGAATAAGCGAAGCCCCAGCAGGCAACTGAACCGTTTCCAAGGAGTGCACAGGCAATATATTGGCTTGCATCGAGAGCAACGGCTTTTTCATTTCCAGGCATTGGATTTGTAATCTGTGGAGAGAGTATATCAGTAGCTGAGTATGATCCCAATGTTCCCCAATTGCTTTCTCCCCAACAAGCAACGGAGCCATTCTCGAGTATAGCACAGGAAGCTCGGTTGCCGATTCCAAGGTGTTTGGAAAGAAGCTGTGGATTTGCAATGGCAGCATCATAGTCGAACGTGATGTTCGTCATCGGTATGTCGACGGAGAGTTCAGCACCATCGGCACTTGCTGTGAAGTTACTTGATCCTGAACCGCCAGTTTCAAGCACGTCATTGATTTGTTCAAGCCTCTGTTCACCGTTTGTCAACGAATTCATTGAATCGAGATAACCAACTTGAGTCATCGTAATCATGAGGATTATGAGGACGATTGCTTTGTTGAAATTTGCAGAGCGTGCGCTGGCCATAACCTATCGAGGATGATGAAGTCCAAAGCCATTTACCCTTTAGTCATAGGTTTTGTCAACTCGTTGATTTCTGGTTCGTGGCTATTTTCGTGATAGCATCGTATTTTTGTTGTTGTCGTTGAAGCTTCATTTTCTGAACAGAATCGAACAACTGCATTGCAACATCGAGATCATTTCGTTGTTTCCGTTCTCGTAAATCGAGTTCTTTACTGCGAAGAATTTCAAAGAGTTCTGCCTTCGAGGCTGCTTTCACCTTGGATTGATGTGTTTCATGCTCAAGGTTCCTGCGTTTATTCTCCCATTCTGCTTCATTCACAGCGCCCTTTGCTTTGATTCGAGCAAGTTCAGGTTCAACCTTTGCTCGCTCCATCGTTGAAGCGTTTACGGCTTGGGAACGGGCATGATGTTCTGCATGTCGTTGATGGTGGGCAAGTTGAGCATCGAGAGCAAGTTGATCTCGTTCTGCTTGAATGGATGCATGTTCGGACATGTTCGTAACATGTTCACGTTCAGCTTCAAGTCGAACCTTATCCGAAGGTTTCCAGGTAATGAAAGAATGATCGATGGTCATACCAAATGATTCAACTGTGCGACGTAGTGCCATACAAAGACCGATTGTTGTATTCTCATCGGCCTGATCTTGAACAAGTTCATCATTGCTATGGCGCTGAATTATTTTGGACATGTAGGCTTGTGCCTCATTGATGAGAAGAGTACTGATGTCTGAAGTTCGTATCTCCATGAGGCCTTTGGCTGGTAATTGAATCAATCGAGCAACACTTTCGCGTGTTGCATGAACACGAAGGGAAGCTTCTCCTCTCAGTGTTTGATGATCACTGGATTTGGATACGAATGGCATCGTAAATGTGTATGGGCCGAGGAAAGCGAAAAGGTAGGAACGCTGTCGTTTCCCACCAAAGACGCGACGAAGCATCGACGTGGTTGGATTGGCTCGCATGAGTTGTTGTGTAACGATTCCAGAAATTCTGCCGTTCTCAAGAACGACGCAGACTTCGTTTGGCCGAAGCACAATGGGCGTATTGGTTGGTAGTTCTTTGTCATGGACAAATCGTGCGATAATGTCCGGTTCTTCTCTCCATCTGTATGTATCTCGTGTCATGGTTTCACCTTCAGTTCCTGCCCCTCATGCCGTCAAGCAGCATATTGCGTTCGAGGAAATGGCGCTTTGCTTTGCTAATGACACCGTCAATGATGTCCAAATCTGAGTACTGGGTGTTCACATGTGTTGCTAAGGTTGC
The DNA here is from genome assembly GCA_937892665.1 of uncultured euryarchaeote. Taxonomy (GTDB): domain Archaea; phylum Thermoplasmatota; class Poseidoniia; order Poseidoniales; family Poseidoniaceae; genus MGIIa-L2. The sequence goes on from CALBJF010000141.1 coordinate 4,938, forward strand.
TCCAAGATGTTGGCTTGCATGTTCCAACATGGTGATGGTTTCACGATCATGTCGAATCAATTTCTTGTGCAGTGAACGATTCATTCTGCGTATCCCGTCGTGCTTTGGGCGGGATTCCCCAGCCACTGAATATTGAGCATCTTCAGCAAATGACTGTAAATTATGCAAGATGGATTGTATCCTATCCATTTCGTATTTTTCATTGTTCGCATAAGATCGGAAAAGCCATCGTTCAACTTGATGGTGGAGATGGTTGACGCGTCTTCGAACATCTTCTCGAACGGCTCTATCCGTGACACGTACCCTTGATTGTTCATAACCATCATAGGCAGAAATTAACACTCTCATTCCATTTACTGCTGCGGGTATTGCCAATGATGTTGGGTCCATACAGAGATATATGTCTCTGGTCCGTCTTAACGCTATTGCTTAATTCTTGAAACCGCGCTTTCGGAATCCACCACTTTGTGGTTTGTTGGCTTTGTTTCCTGATTTTCTTTGAGAGCGTGCTCTTCTGTCACCTGTTTTCGGACCAGCAGCTTGCTGTTCTTGTTCTGATGCTCTGCGGTCTTTTTGCATCTGTCTCCAGACACCACCAATGAGTTGCATGACCTCTTCCTTGCTGTTTGCTCCAATGGATTGTTTCGCACCAGTCGTGCTGACCCACAATCTACCTTCTTTGCTGTAAGGTCGACGAGGATGAGAGGTTCCGTCTTCTCGCTTGATTTTCTTGAGCCCTACTTTACGAGCAGCAAGATAGAGTCCTTCGAGATCAGGCTTGAGGACTGAAGCATCCTTTGGAACACGTCGACCACTACGTCTCGACGTCTTTGCATTGAAGTATCCAGGCCAAACAGAAACTCGGTCAGGGTTGTGTTCCATTGGCTCGCCTCATTGAAAGGGTGAGGTTGGAAGGTATGAACCCAACGATGTGGGGCTTCACTCAAGAAGAACGCCGTTGATGACGCCATCTTTGCCAGGTCGAGAAGTGATTCTGACGTTGCCTTCACTGGTTTCAATGATTGCACCCTTAACCAAGATGTTTCGACGAACATAGTTCGGATCGGATTCGTTTTGAATCACGTTGTTGATTGTTGCATTGACAGTCTTTCCTGTCTTTGGATTGTTGACTGAAACTGTGTTTGCAGCCATAACACGAACCATTGTATTGCCACCGGCTTTGCGGTAGACCTTACGTCGTGCTTCGCCAACGAGTGCGAATTGCTTCTCAGTCGAGATTTCAGTCGAGCGCTTTCCTCGTGCTCGAACACGTCGTCCACCGCTTGGTTTTTTCTTGGAAATTCCGTGCCACTGTGCCATGATACTCACTCCTTGCAAGCCACCGACTTGACTGGCGTATATCAAGGAAACCCTTAGCGACAACGGCCGGAGTAGGAGGAAAGGAGTTCACCATCAGCAGCAAAAAGACGTGCCTCAATCACATCACCGGGCTGCAATTGAGCCACTCCTTGAGGGGTTCCAGTGAACAACAAATCACCTGTAGAAACAGGAGCCCATTGAATCAGCGATTCCAATTGTTGAGCCGGTGTAATACTCATCTCACTTAGAGACGCTTCTTGCCATCGCTCGCCATTGACATCGAGTTCGATTTTTGGAGCCGTCTTCGCATCGCTTAGGGCTTCTGCACCCAATCGCCATGGATAGAACGAACCAAGCACTGCTGCTTGTCGAAACGTCTTGCCTTTCGACCATGGTAATCCCTCGGCGCTAAGGACGGATTGTGCTGCTCGGTCGGTGAGATCAAGCCCAACTGCAATCGCTTCTATGTCACCATGCTGATTCAATCGAACGACGCATTCGGTCTCAATGTGAACTTCACCTGGATGTGCAGAGACATGAAGTTCACTTGATTCAGTTCGACATCCATCTGGTTTAACGAAGAAGATGGGTTCACTTGGAGCTTCGTTTCCTAATTCCTTAGCGTGAGCTTGGAAGGTTCGTATGGTGCACCAGACGGCCATGAAAATGCCACCTGTTGGCGGTTCTTGAAGGCGAAGGGTGAAACAGGTCAGGCTTCTGGCAAGTTCATGGGCAAAGAATTCCAAATCAAAAAGCGACGACCTGTTCGGCGAAAGATCATCGCTCCTTTACTCAAGGACTTGGAAGAAGCGTTGGATATTGATCTCAACGTGGACGGTGGATTTCTTGAGATGGCAACCTATGGTTCGTGGCAACTCGTCTTTGTCGATAAGATTGCAAAGACCATTGAAATCAGTGACGATGAAGGCCAACGTTGGGCGTTTCTTACGCTTCGCGGATTCCTTGAACATCCTGGTGCGAAGCGCTGGGTTGCTGTTGATCATGGTGCAATTCCATTCTTGATGAATGGAGCAGATTGCATGGTCGCTGGCGTTCATGCTGCTGATCAATCAATCGAAGTGGGCGATTTAGTCTGGATTCGTGACAAGGAACACGGACGTCCGTTGGCACTCGGTTGGGCGACAATGTCTGGCGTCGATATGGTCGAAGCAGCCAAAGGAAAGGGCATCAAGACCCTTCACTGGGTCGGTGACGAACTTTGGGATATGGAACCGCAAAAAGGAAAGTGAGAAAGACAAGCAGTTCCTAGGCTTATTCCATGAGAACCGTCTTGACACTGATGCTTGTTGCTCTTCTTGCTGCTTGTAGTACTTCGATGGCTGCTGGTAATGCCGGAGAAGATAATGGTCCAAAGGCAGATGAGACACCGGTTTCATCCTATACAGCAACCTCACCTTCTGTCTCTGGTAATACATGGGCGTTGACTGTGGTTATGGATCAAGCTGCGAACGACAACAATACAACATTCGAAATCACCACACAAATCTGCCTCAACTCAGGCGTATGCGATCCACCCGTCGTCCAACAAGTAACGGTTGAAGATTTGACACATACCACATCACTTACTCCTCCACAAGACCATTCTTACGTCAATTGGCGAGTTAAAGCAATGTACGAAGATGACACAACCGAATACTTCCCTCAAGGAGCATGGTACACTGTTTGGTCAAGTTGTTATCAGGATGATGGCGTCTATTATGGCGTAGATGCTGATGGAGAAAGTTGTGCTGAAGAAGAAGATGATGAAGGCTTCTTACCTGGATTTACACTCATACCTGCTTTGACTGCAGTTGGTCTTGCTATTGCTATAGCACGACGTGATTAAGCGGTTGTAAATTCAACGAGTCGCTCGAGAAAGCGACGATGTTCACTGCCCCACATTTGGAGAATAACTGAGAGGCCTGAACGGTCATCATTGAGTCGTCCTTCAACGAATCCAACCCGATCAAGATCGCTATGAACAAGCGGAAGATGCTCTTGTTCAATCTTGATGAGCAGACCTTCTTCATGTTTCGTTATGCTTGTTGCATGATACGTTATGCTAACTTCATCAATATCGAATTCGACGCGTCTCGAGGAAAGGAATGCTTCAACTCCAGAGAAGAGTGCTTCAACATCGATGGAAGCCCCATCCATTTCCGCTCCATATGCTGCAAGAAACGGCAATTCTGTTGCATTCTGTTCCATTAGGTGATCAAGACCACGAGGTATCTCTTCGTCGGTCATACTAACCCTCCACAGCAGAGAGTTTCGTCCAACCCACGACACGCCCATCGGTCGCATCAACGGCTACAGCAAAGGTATGTTCCCATACGCCTTCGCTCCACGTTCGTGAAAGGTCAATCGTTGTTGCTCCAACCGATGTATCTGTCAGTTGACCTAGAAGGTCGTTGGCTCCATCACCAGGAACGGCAACGAGAATACCCAAGCGTGTTTGCGAGTAGATGTTGCCATTGCTATCGTAGATACCATCAGCACCACTCAAGGCAGGATAGCGTGTCTTATCGCTGAGACGCGCTTCAACCGTTGAGATATTGGCAACAGCAGGAATTGCTTCCCGATTGTATGAGACAACCTCGTCAAAGGATCCTTTCTCCAAGAACGTGCAGGTTTCAGAGGTTGGCTCGCCTGTTAACTCGAACAAGACCCAACCTGCAGTATCATCCGCAGCAACCCACGAGACGTTCCACTTGGTTGCAGTTCCGCTTCGGTCATCGATGGCTCTCCAAATATAGCCACTGTTGTCCAGGGCGGCATTGGCACCTGATGCTTGCCCTCCGATGTAATCGAAGCATTGCATAGCCTTCTCGAGCGTATGTGTTCTCGATTCAGATTCATCAGGAGGATGAATGCCTTCTTGTGCACTCCAATCCTCTTGCAGTGTTTCATCGATAGCGAGTAGATTTGCTCGTGGACGAATGCTGTAATCCTTGCCAAGATCGAGCACCTTTGAACCACGTGTCAGTTTGGTAGATTTGAAGGCATGATGCAGTTCGAGTTCTCCTTCTGGTAGAACATAGTCGCCAAAGGCTTCTGAAAGTGGTGAACACGAATCTTGTAGAGAACCATCATTGGAGATAATCACATCAACGGTTTGTTGAGTCGCCCATGGATTGTTCTCTTCAGCCCATATCTCCATGGTTGCAGAACCAAGACAGAGGCTTTCGATATCGACGTGTGTTGCCGAAATCTTCCAGGCCTTGTCATCACCAAGGGTGTCAGCTCCAACGACTCTCCAACTCCATCCAAGTCGTTCTCCAGTTGCCCCTTCTTCGATGACATCGTTGCCAAACAAGTCCTGCAATTCAATCGGTTGAAGCATCATAGAAACGCCTGGTAAAAAGACATCGAGTGAACCCAACAGGCCACCAACATCGAAGGTCGTAGCCGACCCTTCGTACGGTTTGTTATCCACAGTAGCGGAGAATTCGAATCCTGTTGACATCGTAACTTGTTCCCGCAATTCAACGTAACGACGAGTCGTAAGAACCGCTTCGCCTGGACTGGATGGACTGCTTGAGGCATCAGGACATGAACCCGAATTGAGAATCGAATAGGTACTTCGACCTACATCCAAATCGTCCAAATCATAGGTGTTGGTCATCTCGACTGAAAGCCAGTCATTGCTTCCATAAGCACCCCTTGTCCGTACTGCACCGAGCAAGTTTTGCGAAGACTCTCCAAGGAGATCTTGAGAGGTACCTTCACTGATTGCAAGCGTACCTCTGCCGTTGTAATCTAAGAAAACTCGGCAATAGTCCTCTTCATTATTTAGGAAATTGAACGCCAAATCAAGGAATCCTTCACTGGCCATCATAGCAGGACGGTCGCCTGCTCCACCGGTTATTGTGTACTCCATTGTATCGCCATAACGAAGCGGATCTGCTGTGAACGGTTCGAGTTCGGAGTTGACGTACCACCATCCAGCTGCACCAACGAACAGAGCAACAATGACCACAGCAATGACCTTTGGTTGTTTGACCATGTCGACCAGCGTTGTGGCGTTTTGCCGCTTAACCGCGACAGGAGTGAACACTTCTGGTTCTTCTTCAGGTTCATCTGGTTCGTCGAATACGAGGTCTGCATCGAGAATTTCTGCATCAAGGACGTCTTCTTCCTTAGACACAGACTTTGGTTTTGCTTTGGCCTTCGGTTTAGGCGTTGGAGTAATCGTAGTTTCATCTTCAAGAGAAAAGACGACCTCTTCCTCGACCTCTGCCACTGGTTTCGCATCCTTGAGGCCAACTTCATTACGAGAAAGACCTGATTCAAGTAAACGCTCGACTAAATCGGCTTTTTTACCAGTCGTTGGTAAATCATTAATGACGCAAAGGGCCTTGAGTTTGGCCACAGTTAGCGAGGATGCTTCATCCGTCATTCATTCACCGTACCTTAGTCGAGGACTCATCCCCTAAGAAGGATAGTGGCGAACGCATCAGTAACGAGGCCATTTTTACGCGTTCATTCTTCGTACGGAACGTATGAACCGTCTTCGGCTTGAACAAACACTGTTTGATCGTAACTGCCATCAGCCATCTTACGGAAGAAGTAGCCATTGTCTGCAGGTTCAAAGGTCGGTTCATCCGATGCTGCTTCTGGCATATGAGGCTCTGGAGGACCTGCTGGGCCTGATGTTTCTGGAGGGCCGCTTGGACCTGCCTGAGGAGGTCCACTTGGTCCCTTCGATGGTGGTGGTCCTGATGGACCAGCGGTCTGTTCAAGGACTTCTTCTTCAGTGGATTTCTTGCCGGGCTCTGTCAATGCTTTGACACCTGCTCCATGCTTTTGGGCTCCAATGAACGCAAATCCGGAGAGACTGAGGAAGAGGATTGCAAAGATACCAGCCCAGATTTGATTGGGCCACATGCTTCCATCAATGTCCATGCCTCCGATGAGAATGTCGCTTGTATCGTCCTTGTCGACGTATTCTGCAAAGAGGCACTGTCCGCCTCCATCAACGTTGAATTCAAAGGTTACAACTTCATCAACAATCGGTACGTTACTCGAGAGTTGGAATTGATTATCATGGCTCGGATCCACTCGCGCATCTCGTTTAAGTTCTAAGATATCATTCGAAGTACAATCATCTGAATTGATCAGATAAACCGCGATTCGTGCATCTGGATTTGCTGGAGGATTGGTCGCTGTCACTTCAATTTCGATAGGAACGTCTGTGAAATCTTCACCATCCAATGGCGCTCCCCAAACGAATCCAAGATCTTGTTCGTAGGAATTTCCAACAGGTTCTGCTGTAAATGGGAACGGGAAAAGAGCAAAGCCAAACATCAATGCAGCCAATCCAAGATAGAGGAACACGTTCCAACGGGAACGCTTCAGAGCTTCTTGACGCTCTTCAAGGGTCATATCCTTCATCAATTCATCACGGTCTTCATCCAAAACTGGAACGGATTCCGTTGTTTCTGGTTCCGCCTCTGCCACATTCTCTTCATCGGACATGAATTAGAGCCAAAACGGCCGAGCATTTCAAATCCCCTCCCATATTCTTCCCACCATGAGCGAGTCTGGACGAGATGGAGGTGTTCGCCTTGCTGTCTTGTCGCGTGGAGCACGATTATACTCCACTCGACGCTTGGTCGAAGAAGCTCGAAAACGAGGTCTTGATGTCAATGTCCTCGATCCAATGAGTTTCTCATTATTCGTCGATGATGGCTCGATCGATATCATGCATGAAGGCAGGCCAATTGGCTTTGATGCTGTCATTCCACGTATTGGTCATTCAATTACGCGACACGGTGTTGCTGTACTGCGACACTTGGAACAAATGGGTATCTGGACTGCGAACACTGGTCAAGGAATCCTACAAAGTCGTGACAAACTGCATGCATCTCAACTCCTGGCTCGAAACAGAATCCCTGTCCCACGTACAGTCTATGTCCGAGATACTGCAGATGTGGAGCAAGCCATAGAAGCAGTTGGAGGATTACCTGTTGTTGTCAAGGTAACAGAAGGAACACAAGGCCAAGGCGTCTTCCTTCGCCATACGCATCAAGAAACTCGAAACCTCGTTCAAGGATTGCTTCACACTGGAAAGGCAGTCCTCGTTCAAGAGTACATCGTTGAAGCGCATGGAACCGATATTCGAGCACTCGTCGTTGGTGATCGTGTTGTTGCAAGCATGCGACGTCGTGCACGTGGACGTGAATTCAGAAGCAATTTCCATCTCAATGGAACTGTTGAATCTGTTGAACTCAACCCCGCTTACGAAGAGGTTGCATGCAGAGCAGCACGTATTCTCGGCCTTCGCATCGCAGGTGTTGATCTGCTTGAATCCGACGATGGCCCACTCGTTCTCGAAGTCAATTCAAGTCCAGGACTGGAAGGTATCGAGAAAGCAAGTGGCGTCAATGTTGCAGGGGCAATCGTCGATTTCGTCATCAGTGATACTGACTTCAGTGAAGTCGGACTTGACCAATTACTGAGAACAATTCCAGGAGAAGGGGTTCTTTCTATTCAACTGCTTCAACATCCAAATTTGATTGGGATGTCGATTGGAGAAGTGTTCCATGGAAGTTCCAATACGCCTGTGTTTGCGCTCAGTCGTGGAGATCGTTTAATGTGGAATCCTGAATCATCGATTCAACTTCGTTTTGATGATGTTCTAATTTGTTATGGAGAACTTGACTCTCTACGGGCAACGCTTCGTAAAGCCATGTCAAACAGCCCACCAAGCACTACTGACGGCCCTACGGGCGAAGAGAGTAATGCTTGATTTTCGTTTGCGTTTTCACACAACAGTTTGATATGGATGACCGTCTACTGCAGTTTGCTCGCAAGAGCACGGGATGCACACCTCGCTTCGGCGAGAAAGGCGGTTACGCCATGAATACTGAGAGGAAACATACACAGCCGAAGGCTCAACGACCGAGTCAGCTACGTCTATCGGATGACGAAGTTACGCTTCCTCCGCGTTTAGCACACATTCAGAATCTCTCTTGGTTGGATTGTTACGACCAACAATTGCGTACTGAGAACAAATCAGAGAACACGCGAAAGACCTACCTCAATGGCCTACGAGCCCTTGTCGAGACTTCCCTTCCTGGTGAAGATATCCTCAGTGCAAGTGGGCTTGAATCGATGACTGTTCGAACCCTTGCAAACAGATTGGAACCACACAGTGGACGA
>CALBJF010000142.1 GCA_937892665.1 uncultured euryarchaeote
AACATTGCTCATCTTCGAACAGAGGTTCGAGTAGAAGCAACCACATCAGATGAATCGAAACGAGTTGTTTCTGAATTTGAATCGATGTTTGGTTCCACTTCTGATGAAGGGCAACTCAGAGAATCGCTCAAGGATCATGCAGTTATTCACGTTACTGGAGACTTGGTTATACTTCAGCAAGTTCTGGAAGGATTGTCCTCTTCTCAACTTAAATCAACAGCGATTTCACTTGTTGTATCGTTCATTGTCTTGCTTCTCCTTACACGAAGAGTTCTTCCTGCTCTGATCGTTCTTTTGCCGGTTGGTATGGCCTCTCTCTGGGTTGTAGGTTCCATGGCCGTTCTTGGCTTGAAATGGAACGTTCTAACAGTTCTTGTTACTGCATTAACACTTGGAATTGGTATCGATTACACGATTCACATGTGGCGCCGAATTGAATGGGAACTCAAGCGTCAGGAGGATCACTGGGCTGCTCTCAAGACCTCTTTAGAAACAACTGGGGTTGCGTTGATGCTCTCTGCTGCAACCACTGCTGCAGGATTCATTGTTCTGCTTCTCTCTCCAATGCCTGTTATTCAGGACTTCGGATTGATTACCGCTGTAACTGTCTTCTTCTCGCTTGTTCTTGCACTGGTTCTACTGCCAGTTCTACTCGAACTTGCAGCACGTTCACAAGAAGCCGCTGAAGAATCCAATTCGTGATTACGATAGGGCTTCTATGACACTGTTCATTTCCAAACCTTGTTCTCGAGCGACCAATGCGAGGGCCATCCAAGCAGTAACATGCTGTAATGCTCGTTGCTTCCTTGCAGCTCGACGTTGAACTTCCTCCGATGAGAGTCCGGATGAGCGTGCTATGAATTTCAATAATCGCTTGGTTGTTCGTGCACGAGGGTCATCATCAGCAGTCTGTAAATTTGGAATGGATTTCTTTTGTTCAACCTTTGAAACTTTAGCAGGCGTTTCTTCAACTGTTGAAGGATCAGCCAAATCGCTCGTGTAAGCTACCGGGGTGTAGAGGCGTTCTGGCCGAGGATGCCAACCAAGTGGTGTAACTGAATCCTGGAATCGATCGACTGGTGAGAGCCTTTCCTCATCACCTGTCAACCATCCTGTGTGAATCAAGGCTTGGACTGCTTCTGTGGCTTGGTCTGGCGTAAGCCATCCCATGTCAAACGAAAGCATTCGTTCCAAGTCGAGGGCATCGAGGGTCTCTTCTCCACGGAAACAAAGGGCGAGAACCCGTTTGATGTCTTCGTTTTCAGAACTCATCGATTTCACCACTATTCGACTTTCTCGAATTGACCATCTTCCAAGAGTTTCCAACGACCACATTCAACTCCATCATAGAATGTACCATCTGCGGTATAATCGTACTCTCCTCCACTTGGCAAATCATTCCAAGTAGCGACTCTTTCTGGAGTCTGTACTTCACTCGTAGAGAGGCTATCAAGTGCAGCAAAAGAGGCCGCAGCTTGTTCCGCTGGCGATTGAGTTGAAATTTCAGGGACTGTCTTTTTTGCAGGTGGTGGACCTTTCTTTGTTGAAGTTGTAGTTGAAGAAGAAGAAACGTTTGCCGGACCTTTTTTCTTCTCTTGCGGAACCTCTGGGACTTCCGTTTCCATGAGTTCTTCTTGTGCTGGATTTTTTCTTCTTTGATTAAGGAGGAACATAATTCCGAGAATGATCACAAAACCCCCAGATGCGGAACCAGCAATGACAAGAGTAGACATCCCTTCTTCTGATGATGAGTAGCCTTTATTCCATATGTTATTCTCTTCATTTAACTCAGCAATCGAATCACTCGAATCAATAATAACTTCAAGATTCCAGTCGGATTTTGGAGTTGTGAATTTGGCACGCATGTTTGTAGATTCAGATGTATCGAGGCCATCAAATTGTTTCAAAGCCACGAGTTCTGTTGTATCTCCACGGATTATGAAGACACTGACATTGAACGATTCTGTAATTCTTTCACCAGAATTGAACAATTGGATTGTACCAGTAACATCCTCTCCCTCGATGAAATCCCCATCAAAGGATACTTTCGTTACTTGTAAATCAGGACCTTCTGATGTGAGAGGAAGTGAAATCCAAGGAGTTTCTTCAGAATTTGAACCTTGGGCAATCAACGACCAACCCGCATCATCGGAACCCGTTGCCCAGCAATTTAATGTGGCTTGAGAACCTAGTTCAGCAGGTTGTCCTGATTCTGAGAAATTAAATCTGAACGAGAACAGAGTTCGCCCATCAAAGACGCTGATTGGTTGCCGCATCAGGACCATAGGTTCCCAATCGATCGTGGTTGAACGTATCTGGCATGTTACAGATAAGTTTCCAGACCAAAGTTGAGGCTCCTCAACATTCGCACCAATTTCGACATTGTTGAGATGATATCTCGAAAGAGGATTAAGTGTAGTATCAAGGAGCAGTGGAGCATCAGCATCGATGATGATATCTGGTAACTTAATGGTTAGGAATTTATCGATCTCAATAGAATCCCAAAATTCAAGTTGAGCATCATAGATACTTCCACTTGATTCAGGAACTTGGAAGGTTGATGTAAAAACTCCATTTTCAACCTGGATTGATTGCCCACCTGTCCATGCTGAAACTTGGAACATTCCATCCCATCGCAAGGCAATGGAACCAGTGTATGGTTCGTTTGTATTGGAATGATAAACCGTCCCTTGAATCTCAATAAAATCATTCGCTACAAGGATTGAATCTGATGTAATAATTTCCATGGTTGTAATCCCAGTTACATCTTTTATAGAAGTAATAGAAATGTCAATGCTTCGGTCAAATGTCCAAGCCGAGTTCTCATTATGGAACATGAATCCATCTGTATCATAGGTGCGGATTTCTAAGATTCCAACATTCACTCCGTTCAAAGTAAGATC
>CALBJF010000143.1 GCA_937892665.1 uncultured euryarchaeote
TTGAAAAATCAGTTGGCGTTGCCAACCTTTGAATGACTTTTTTTCAACTGTGGCTACGACAGAACCTTGGGGAAATGCCCGTTTTGTAGATTGTACAACCGCATCAATTGCTTGGCGCCAAAGAATACCTGGATCATCAGAGGTTCCGAAGGGAATCGAATGATTGGCAAGCATATGTCCTAGCCATACATGTTCTTCCGATCCTAATTTATTTCCTTTAGGAGCATAGTGGCCGCCTCCTAGTGTGATCAGAACTGGCTGTGAATGATTTCTTTCTTCATTCCAACTGCCAATTTCATCTGTACCTGTAAGGCCAAGACCCTCCCAGATGACATCTGAAAGAAGTTTGGCTGCCTCTTCATGAGGCCAATACTCTTGCGTAGAACCAACTTCGATAAACAAACATGGTACTTCGAGCAGAGGGCCGTGATGAGTTACCTCAAGAGACAAGGAAAAGTCTGGGATTGATTGCTCAACCCACTTCTCGTTGAGTAATCTCCACCACGGACCTAATCGGGTACTAGGAGGTGGTGCGATTCCGGATTGGCCTCCAAATTCAGGAGGCGAATTAAGTTCTAAATGCGGAACTCCAATTGGGTGTAATGTAAGACAAGGAGTCCCACTTTTAGCCGCATGACGTGATGGAAATATTACTTCCAATACAGTTTCCTTCCTGGCTATAGCCCATCTCTTGTCGAGGTGATCTTCCCATAATATTCGCCCGGGTAAATACCATAATCGGACATGTTCATATCGATATGCTTTGTGACCTTCAACATCATCCAATTGATGCCATGCATCCTTCTCAAGTAGAAATTTAGCTTGATTGACAGAAGCGATGTCATTACCATTTACAGCAATGAGAACCACTCCGTCCATATACACTGGAGAACAAGGTGGTTTTTCAAAGCGAGTATTGACAAACAACCCTCCGTTAGGAACTACATGGGCGAAGGAAGGGAAACGAAACAACTACCATTCAAAGTCTTGAAAATACTCCCAACACCCAAAATTGAAGATGTATTTGCAATAGCAGTTGGTATTGATGGCCAACTCTGTCGATTGGACAACAAATGGAATCCAATAGAGGAATTTGCATGCCCCTTCCCTGCACCAATAGAACATGCCATAATGATTGATGATTTGCTTGTTGCAACATGGATTGACAGAGAATTACTAGTTGCAAGAATGGGGGCAATACGTTGCACACAACCATTCCAGAAAGGTGCTGAAAGAGGGGATGTTCGTAAGGCGCGCCTAATTCAGAACGCTATACAACCTGCAGGTGCCTTATGGTCACATGTCCTTGATGCAGAACCATTAGGTTTAGAGCGACATGATGATGGATTTATTTTCATATTATGGAATAGAGGTGTCTACTCATTCAACTCTAATGGAGTTGAGCAATGGAGAGCACCACCTCCCGAATGGCCGGATTTGAAAAATATTCCAATGAGCCAAGAATCAGTGGAAATTTGTGTAACTAATTCCAGTGTAGAAATCTGGTCAAGAGCTGGAGGCTGTTGTCGACTCTCAAAGGAAGATGGCTCCTTAATCGGAACAGGATCATTTGTCTTGGAAGGATCACTCGACAAGGTGAAAGCAATCGGTTCAAATCGACTACTCGTTTTGAAAGACGGCCACATCTACTGGTATCGAGAGGGTAAACTCTTCTGTGAAGCATCAACAAGTGGACCTATTCAAAGCGTTATATTCAACAAAGAATCGAATTCATGGTATCTTGCAGGCTGGAGAGAAGAATTAGAACTCATGGAAAACGACTTCAGACGATTTGAAAATCAAGAAGTCGTTGTACAACATGTCCAGAGTCCAGATGGACTATGGGTCATCACAAATGATGGTATGATGGCTCATTCAATTTTGACTGAATAACCGCATCTTCCGCAGGTCTTTCGGTCTGAATGAACACCTAAGAAGACACCTGGCCCACAGTTTGGACAGTGTTCTGCTTTTCGCTCAAGCGTTCCATCTTCTGCAATAGCATACTTGGACCACTTTGCCTTTGGATTTGGTTCAGCCATCATTCATCACCTTCTGTCTTTCCTTCAGCTGGTGCACCACTTCGGAATCCCTTGTGGCGCTCATAGATGTAATCAGGTTCAACCTTCATAGCCCCATCCGTTTCGTAGATGAAAGCATTTCCAGTAGTTAGTGCCTGGCCGTATCGTGTTTTACAGTTCTTAACGACGATGAGATCAGGGTTTGAGCCAGGTTCTAGAGTCTTCACAATATCCATAACTTCCTTTGTAGATGGAGTTACCTTTCCC
>CALBJF010000144.1 GCA_937892665.1 uncultured euryarchaeote
GAGTGTTTGTGAACCGTCGCTGCCATCCAAGAATCTGAATCGTACAATTGCATCAAATGTTTCTCCGGAAGCAATCACAGGTGTTGTAGATGCGCCATCGATTGGCATTGGATCGATAATCTCGGCGACCATCCCTTCAGGGATGTTTAATGTAATTGTAAAGCGGTCTTCTTTGTTACCATAATTTGTAATTGTAAAAGAACGATCGCTGGTATCCATTGAACCTGGCAAAAACGATTGGTCAGAAGACTCATCTGAGACAGTAAGAGCAGCAGTGTCAAGAATCTCGACATTAATCCGGTGAGAGACTGAAATCAAAGAATCATCGACATTCGTTGCTATAATATCGAGATAGTAAAGACCTGGAGATAAGCCAACAGGCATTGGCAATGTCAGAATAATCGTTGTTTCGCCGTCCCACGCATCAAGAATAGATGTTGTTTCACCAGCGAGTTGGGCAGCCAGGAGATACCTGTGAGGACCACCGAGAGAGAGCGCATATTGCTCATCATCGTTTCCTAGATTAAGCAAGGAGAGGTAAACCGTTTCCGAAACGCCATCTGCTGCACTTTGGAATGTCGATTCATCAGAACTCATTGAAGCACCCCGCAAAATTGGGACTTCGATGTTACGAGCAAGGATATCTGCTCCGAACAGAGATGTACCGCACGACGGGCATGTTGCTCGTAAATTAAACGAGATGACACCTGGTGTGGCAAGTGGATCTGCGGTTACATTGAGGAAGAGGTTTGTCACTTCTGCCTTCTCAAGAATGATTGGATTTGGAATAGCGACACCTGTTTCATTCTCAACAATTGCACTCCAACCCTCGGTAGAGAACGTTGGGGCAAGGAAGTAAGAAGCGTCTCTGTTCCCTACATTTTGAAGTCGAATTGGAACCAATCCAGATTCGCCAGGAAGTAATGTATCTGCTAAGAGCGGGGTTGAGGATGTAAGCGATACACCGTATTGTTCAGTAATTGCAAGATTCATACTCACTCTACCTTTTTCACCAGAGTTCGTACCACCGCTGTCGGTAAACCATACTTGCCATGTTTGTTGTTGAACATCTGCACCTGCTGGAATGCTGATATTAACCCACACGTCGATTGTTTCACCTGCTCCTATTCCGGGGACAATAACTGGAGAAAAGAAATCGTTTGGATTTGGCGTCTCGACACGGATGGAAGGGAAACCAGGATCCATCCAAGTCAAGTTGCTGACGTTGGAATAAACTGAAACTGTAGCAGAGGAATACCCGTTATTGGTAACCATGCACTTCAAGGAAACTGTGTTGGATGGGGGTGAAGAATAGCCGGTTTCTGGATTGTCACAATCAAGACTCAGTGTATAATCTGCTACTTTGGATACTCCGAATTGAATGAAATCATCGACGTGCATACCTTCGGAAGCACCGCTATTGTCTGAATGGAATAAGAGACCAAGCGAGTATGAATTCCCTCCCATGAACAGGTCAGTATTTGCAAGACCTGGGATTTGAGCCCAATCGACTTGAGGATCCCATGAGACATTGGTCCATTGACCAGTAGCTTGACTCGGAGCGCCGTTGGAGAAATTCCAAACAAGGGACTCCATCTTGTTGTTGTAGTTTCCAGAACCTCGCCATAATTCGAAGGCTACAGTGTCACCACCAGCCATTTGACCCCATGTTTGAGCATAGAATTG
>CALBJF010000145.1 GCA_937892665.1 uncultured euryarchaeote
CCAGCGACCATAAGAACGCCATTATCGCCCATATTCAGTTCATCTAGGAACTCGTTTCGTTCATCACGAACATCCTGAACAAACGTTCGACTATCTTGTCCAGTAATGGGACCGTTGAGTGAGAAGACAACGAAGGTTACATTGTTTGAAATGAATTCATTTCGGAAATATTCACGAGTTGCTTGTTGTTCAGTTGTGAGGAATTCATCTGATGTCTGCCAAAAGGCGACGACTTCAGATTCAGTCATATTTGCTGCAGGTAAGGCATAACCAAATGCTTCGATGACTCTAGAGTCATTGACATTGTCAACCATCCAACGATGCATTGCTCTAAGGTTTGATTCCTCGAGTGGATCTTGACCGTCAAAATCCATGACGACCAAAGCAGCATTGACTGCTGTCTCTGGCCATTTTTCATCCATATGTTCGAATCCAACTCTGGTCTCATCATTCGGAGGCAATGCATCACGAGAAGCGATTGAGAAATCGGCTTGAAGGAACGGTAAACCTGCTCCCAAAAGAATCACGAGCGTTGGAATAAGAACTGCCCATGGGCGTTCCATGACCGTCGTAGCAATTTTTGCCCAAACCCCATCTCCAGTATCGTTTTCTGTACTAAAGGCGAACTTAATTTTTCCAACAAACACTCTGTGGCCAAGTATTGCGAGCACTGCTGGTAACACAATTACTGAGAAAAGCATTGCAACGGAGACGGCCAGTGTGCCACCAATCCCAAGACTCGGCAAGCCAGTTCCAGTAAAGAACAGCATACCCATCAAGCCAATCGCAACGGTTACTCCGCTGAAAAAGACGGCTTTACCAGCTGTTGCGACAGTCATTGCAGTAGAGGTTCGAATATCCCTGCCTCGGTTGAGTTCTTCACGGAAACGATTAACCAGGAAGAGGGAGTAATCGACTGAAACACCAATTCCAATCAAAGTAATGATGTTGATTGCGTATTGAGTTACTTCCATCGTATTTGAGAGCCAAATAGTGAGCCCCATTGCTGAGATTACAGTTAAGATTGCAACACCAAGAGGTAAAATTGCAGCAATTATTGTTCCGAAAACGATTCCAAGAATAATGAGTGTCAAAGGACCTGAAATTAATTCAGCAGTGATTAGGTCATCTTGGATTCGTGTATCAAAGGTTACGTCAATAGCAATTTGACCGGTTTTCCAAGAGTCAAAGTCCTTTGAAATCTCGATCGTTTCGTGATTCTCTGCATAGAGGGCTTTTGCGTCGGTTCGATCCAAGTTGATCGTGATTCTGTTTTTAGCCCAAAAACCGTCTTCTCCAGAGTAAACAAATTCTGTCCTCTCATCGCCGTTGGTATTCCAAGAATACTCGATAGAAACATCGTCCATACTCTCCCAATCTGCAAGAGCCGCTGTCACCGCATCTTGCCATTCTTGAGAAGAATCGTCAATAGATTCGTGATAAACAAGGAAGACGAAACCTTCTGCATCTTCTTCTTCGCCAATGAATGCATCTTCTCGAAGGTCACTTGCTTGAACGGACTCGTGTTCTCCGACACCCCATGACTCAGCCCAATTAGGCCCCATGGCGATGAGTGATGCCATTCCAATACAAGCCAAAAGACCGACTACGAGGACTTTTTTCCTGTAATCGTAAGTAAATTCTCCCAACTTGTAGAATAGACGATTCTCTAACAACTTAGGATCAGTTACAGATTCCATGTGCTTGCCGTAGTAAAACGGTTTATCAAATCATGTATGGAGAACCCATTCACTTTCGGTCAGTTGGTTTGCTCGATGGGCCTGGAAGGGGAAGAGTCCATGCACGATTTTTTTTCTTCTCTAAAACAAAAACATCTTCTTCATCAGACCCTTCTATAGATTCTAAATCAGAGGATAATTCCAATCCAAAATCAGAAAGTGTTGTTTGGTCTTGGGGCAATCCCACCTCATTCTCCTCATCGAACATTTTAGCATCAACTGCGTGGGCATAAGCCATCTCATCAAGTGCTTCAACTGCAATAAACATCGATTCAGGCAACCCTCCACTCAACGGGACGACATGGACGAATTCGTTTGGAAGACGACCATCGAAATTAGAATAATAGGCCATTCCATCATCTTGCATAACAAAGTCGATCTTGTACCAGCGGTCGTCCTTCTCGATCGGACTGGTGCGCATGTGAACCAACAGCCCAACTTCTTCGGCATCCTCTTTGAGGTTCGCTTGTTCGATCATAGACTCAAACACAGGTCCGAGGAAAGCAAGTCCGTCATTTTTCAGCTCTTTTGAGTTACGACCATAGGTGTACAACACCCGGTTTTGGTCGAAGTCTCGTCGGCATACAATCACTGTGACATCGGAATCTTGTCGCATGGATATAGAGATGTAAGTCGACAGTTCTTAATCATAATTCTAATCTACATTCCAATGAGTGGATTTACAATACAAGTCTTCATGAAGAGAACTTACAGTCGGTAAACATGGAGCAAGCAATACTCGGCGGTGGATGCTTTTGGTGCGTTGAAGGCGCTTACAAGAGAATGAAAGGAATCGAATCTGCCTTACCAGGATATGCAGGGGGTCAACGACCCAACCCCACATATGAGCAAGTATGCAGCGGGAGAACAGGTTATGCTGAAATCGTCATTATCGAATTCGACCCCGCTATCATTTCATACTCGACTTTGCTCGAAGTTTTCTTCACAGTACACGATCCAACACAGTTGAATCGTCAAGGAAATGATATAGGCACACAATATAGAAGTTGTATCATGCCAACAAACGAGGAACAGGAGAGAGTCGCAAAGGAATCCATTCAATCCTTCAAGGATGCCTTTACAGACCCAATTGTAACAACGATTGAACCTGCACTGAATCTTGTTGTAGCGGAAGTATACCACCATGATTACTATGCGAGAAACCCAACCCAAGGTTATTGCCAAATGGTTGTCGGGCCAAAGATAAGCAAGGTGCGTAGGAAACTTTCACATTTGTATGAAAAAACAGAATGAGACATCTGCAACGCAGACTTGAAAGAGTGACTAGCCCACGATTGGACATGGTCAATGGAATAGTTCAACCACCAACCCCGAATAATGAACCTATTATGGGCTTCCTACCTGGTTCCTCTGAGCGTATTGAATTACAAGCAGAACTTGCAAAACAAATGGCTGAAGTTATCGAGATTCCTTGCATCATTAATGGAAAGGAAGTTTGGACGGGTAATATTGTCGAACAAGTCATGCCGCACAATCATAGTCACGTTCTTGCAAAGGTGCATCTCGCTGGCGAGAAAGAAGTTCAGGATGCAATCAATGCCTCACTTCATGCCCACAAAGCTTGGTCGACCATGGCATGGGAAGCAAGGGGTGCAATTTTCCTAAAGGCTGCAACAATGCTTGCAGGAGAACGACGACATGAGATCAATGCCTCGACAATGCTCAATCAATCAAAGACATGTCATCAAGCAGAAATCGACTCTGCTTGTGAACTCATTGACTTCTGGAGATTCAATGTCGATTACGCTCGGGCAATATACGAAGACCTGCAACCACCGATTTCTCCTGATGGTGTATGGAATCAAAGCGAAATACGCCCGCTGGAAGGTTTTGTATTCTCGATTACGCCATTTAATTTCACGAGCATTGCTGGAAACCTACCTTCCTGTGCTGCTATTATGGGCAACACAGGCGTCTGGAAACCAAGTAGAAACTCATATGTTTCCAATTATGGAATTATGAAACTCATGATGGATGCTGGACTCCCTGCTGGCGTCATCAACTTCATCCCTGGAAAAGCATCGGTTGTTGGAGATATTTGCATGTCCCATCCAGACCTTGCTGGAATTCACTTCACTGGTTCAACAGGCGTCTTTAGAAAACTCTGGAGAGATATTGCCAACAATCTCGAGAATCTCCGAAGTTACCCTCGTATCGTTGGAGAAACTGGTGGTAAGGACTTCATTGTAGCCCATCCTGAATGCGATGAGGAAGCGCTTATTGTAGCTCTTTTACGAGGTTCTTTCGAATTCCAAGGACAGAAGTGTTCCGCCGCAAGTCGTGCTTACATATCAGCCTCGGTTTGGGAACGAATCGGCTCAAAGTATTGTGCTGAAGTTGGAAAGATTACAATGGGAGATGTCTCTGATTTCTCGAATTATATTGGAGCAGTTATCGACAAGAAATCCTTCGATAATATCGCAGGCTACATTGATCGAGCGAAAGCAGACAGTGGATGCACAATCGTCACAGGCGGAAACTATGATGACTCAGTTGGTTATTTTGTTGAAGCGACGACAATTCTTTGTGAAGATCCAATGTATGAATCAATGGCTCAGGAAATCTTTGGACCGGTGTTATCCATTCACGTTTACCAAGACAGCGATTATGAAAACATCTTGAAAATTTGTGATTCAACTTCGGAGTATGCCTTGACAGGTTCTATCTTTGCAAAACACCGTGAAGACATCGAATTCGCAAAGGACGCACTTCGATTCAGTGCTGGGAACTTCTACATCAACGACAAACCGACCGGGGCTGTGGTTGGACAACAACCGTTTGGTGGAGCGCGTGGAAGTGGAACGAACGACAAAGCGGGAAGCCCACTCAACCTTATGAGATGGGTTTCACCGCGTTCGATCAAAGAAACATTTGCCCCACCAAAGAATTGGACTTATGGCTTCCTTGAGTGATGAGGCCATCTGCCTTTGGCCTCTAATGCATTCTGAACTTTTGGAGTAAGTAACTCTCCACTTCGATGACGAGCCGCTAAGGAAAGAATGTACCAACCTATAGTCAAGATTGGCGTTGCTACTAACAATGTCAGCGAAAACCAAACAACAATGTTCCCATCTGTTGGGCTCCATGCCCACCATCCGGTAAGAACCAAAGTGATGATGAGAAACAATCGAGAGGCTTCACTTGGCGTCGACATTCCCCTGTGATCGATGCGAGGTGCAAGAAGCCGATTCACCCAATCCATGTTTGTTCTTACACCCATTACCTTTTGAAGAACTGTTTT